>JAGXSN010000067.1 GCA_018333815.1 Sulfuritalea sp.
GGCCGCCGCGGCTGGGCGACATTCCGAAGCGGCTGGCCGCCGTGTGCGCCTTTTTCGTCCTGCCCGAGGCGACCAGCCTCGCCGCCGCCAACAAGCGGGTGGGAAATATCCTGAAAAAAGGCGGCGCCGGCGGGACGGCGAGCGTGAACCCCGCGCTATTCCAGGAAGACGCGGAACGCGCCCTGCACGCCGCGCTGACGCAGGTGAAGCCGCAGGCCGACGCCGCCTTCGAGCGCGGCGATTACACGGCGTCTCTGGCGGCGCTGGCGGCCCTGAAGTCGCCGGTCGACGCTTTCTTCGACCAGGTGATGGTCAATGCCGAGGATGCCGCGCTGCGCAGCAACCGCCTCGGCCTGCTGGCCGTCCTGCACCAGGCGATGAACCGTGTCGCCGACCTTTCCCGACTGAGCGCCTGACCGCCATCATGCCCGGTGCCAAGCTGATCATCCTCGACCGCGACGGTGTCATCAACCAGGACTCCGACAACTACATCAAGTCGCCTGAGGAGTGGATCCCGCTGCCCGGCAGCCTCGATGCCATTGCGCGGCTCAACCAGTGGGGCTGGCGCGTCGTGGTGTGCACCAACCAGTCGGGCATCGGGCGCGGCCTGTTCGGCATGGACACGCTCAACGCCATCCACGACAAGATGGTCAAGGCCGTCTCCCACGCCGGCGGCGCCATCGACGCGATCTTCTTCTGCCCGCATACCCATGCGGACGACTGCGCTTGCCGCAAGCCCAAACCCGGCATGCTGGAGGAGATCGCGGTGCGCTACAACGTCGCTCTTGCCGGCGTGCCGGTGGTGGGCGATAGCTTGCGCGACCTGCAGGCGGCAGTGGCAGTCGGCGCCCAGCCGATGCTGGTGCTCACCGGCAAGGGACGGAAGACCCAGAAGGATGCCACCCTGCCCAGCCACAGCTTCATCTTTCCCGACCTGGCTTCGGCCGTGGTCCATCTGACCACATGACCTATTTTCGTTCGCTCGTTTTCATGCTGATCCTGGCGGTCACGACCGTGTTGATCGTCCTGGCGCTCCTGTGCGTGTTCTGGCTGCCGTCCCGCCAGCGCCGACTTTTCGTGATGCCCTGGGTGCGCTTCGTGATGTGGCTGATCGAGCGCCTGCTGGGCATCAAGATGCGCCTGCACGGGGCGGAAAACATTCCGGCCGTTCCCTGCGTGATCCTCAGCAAGCACCAGTCGGCCTGGGAAACCTTCGCGCTGCAGACGATCTTTCCGCTCACCGCCTTCGTCTACAAGAAGGAACTGCACTGGTTGCCCTTTTTCGGCTGGGGCATGAAGCTGATGCCCTTCGTCGCCATCGACCGCGGCGCCGGCCAGGCGGCCTTGCAACAGGTTGCCGAGCGCGGCGCGCAGCGTCTCGCCGAGGGTTACAGCGTGGTGGTGTTTCCCGAAGGAACGCGCGTTCCGCCCGGCCAGAAGCGCCGCTACAAGATCGGCGGCGCGCATCTGGCCGCCGCCGCGGGGGCGCCGGTGGCGCCGGTGGCGCTCGATTCCGGCGAATGCTGGTCCCGCAATGCCTTTCTCAAGCGTCCCGGCGCCGTTACCGTCAGCATCGGTCCGGCCATCGATCCGGCGGGCAAGACCGCAGCGGAACTAAGCGCTCTCGCCGAAACATGGATCGAGACCGAGATGAAGCGCATCAGCCCGCATCGTTATCGCCATGCCGAGGCGCATGCCCCAGCAGAAACTGCGGCTTGACGCCGCCGTTCCGGACCCCGACGCCCGCTGGCGCGCCGGCGGGCAGATCGTTTATCTGGGCCGCCCGCTGGCGCTGCGACTCGATACCGATCGTCGCGCGCCGGAACGGGTCGATGATGAACTGCACCTGCCGCTGCCGCCGGAGGCCACCGCGCGCCAGATCCGCGATGCGGCCGAGAGCTGGCTGCGCGACGAGGCGATGACCCTCTTGCGCGGCCTGGCGGCTCTGGGACGGGAGGAAACGCGTGTCAGCCTCCGCTTCGGCCGGCGCGGCGACTGGGTCCGCCGGGAGGGCGGCTGCCTGCGCTGCCACTGGCGGCTCGTCGAACAACCGCTGCCGGTGATCGCGCAGGTCATCGCCCGGGCGCTCGACCGGGATGCCCCCCGCCGTTGCGACGACCTGTTCGCCCCGGCCGCCTGATGCCGGATCAGCTCGAACTGTTCCGCCTGCCGCCGCCCGACGATCGGGCCGGCCGCCACATCATCCTTGCCGGCCGCATCGTCGGCTACACCCTGCGCCGCGACCGGCGCCGGCTTGCGCTGCAAATCGACGAGCGCGGCCTGACCGTCGGCGCTTTGCGCCACACCCCCATGGCCGAGATCGAGGCATTCCTGCGCGCGCATGACCGCTGGGTGCTGGACAAACTCGCCGAACATGCCGAGCGCCCCGGGCGGCGCCATCTGCCGATCCACGACGGCGCGCAGCTGCCGGTGCTGGGCGAGCCCGTCTGCGTGCGCGTCATCCCCGGCGCCAACCGCGGCTATTTCGGCGCGGGAGAGCTGTGGCTGGCCGCCAGGCCGGCGGCCGATCTCTCCGCCATCGCCCGGCGCGCCCTGCAGCGCCGGGCCTTCGAACATTTCGTGCCGCGCGTGACCGCCGCCGCAACCCGGCTCGGACGCCCCGTTCCGGCGCTGGCACTGTCGTCGGCGCGCACGCGCTGGGGCAGCTGCAGCGCGCAGAGCGGCATCCGCATCAACTGGCGGTTGATCCACCTGCCCCCGGCGCTGATCGATTACGTGATCGCCCACGAGGCGGCGCATCTGGTCGAGATGAACCACGGCGCACGCTTCTGGACGCTGGTGGCCGGTCTCTGCCCGGACTGGCGCAATGCGCGCGCCGAGCTGAAGGCGCGGGGGGCGATGCTGCCGTTGCTGTAGCGTTCAGGGTCGCGCTTCGTTCCGTGCGCTTCCGGCGAGATGGCGTTCCAGGTGGCGGTCGGCGATGCTGATATGGCTGATAAACCAGTCGAGCAGCAGAAACTGGCAGCGGAAGGCGAGCCGCAGTGTCGGGGTCCGACCGGCGCGAATCTCGCCGGTCAGCGTGGCGAGGAATTCGCAGAATTTCCGGTGCTGCTGGCAATGCTCGGCGCGCGGCGATTGCGGGTAGCCGTGCGCATCCATCAGGCGCTCCTCCACCTCGAAGTGCTCTTCGGTGGTTGCGCCAAGTTGTTCTGCCTGCAACTCCGCCCTGCCGCCGGCGTCTGCTTGCAGCGACCCGGCCAGCGCGACGATCTGGTCGAAAATCACCCGGTGCATCTCGTCAAGTCCGGCAAACCCCGTCAGATATTCGGGGCGCCAGTGGACTTGGCGGTCGCTCTCGCCGCTCTCGGCCGCGTGGTTGCGGCTGGCCTGGCGGCAGCGCTGCCAATAAACGGCGGCCGGCGCGTCGCCGGAATGATGCGCGAGGCAGTCGCCGAACAGCGACTGCGCCTGCCCCATGCGGTCGAAATGATAGTGGGCCAGCGCATCCTCGAAGGTTTCGCGGCTGGCCCGTTTGGCCGCCCTGAGCGTCGGCGCATCGGCGTCGAACACCTCGTAGATCGACTGGGCGAGATGCTTGCCGCGCACGCGCACCCGGTCGATGAAGCGGATCGAGAAATCGCCCGGGGTGCGAATGCTGCTGAGCGTGTGTTGAGTCAGCAAAATCGGCGTCTGCCAGATTTTGGTCAGCGTTTCGACACGCGAGGCGAGGTTGACCGCGTCGCTGATCACGGTGACTTCCATCCGGTTGGCGCCGCCGATGACGCCCAGCATCAGCAGGCCGGAATTCAGCCCGATGCCGATGCGGACATCGCCGTGCTTGTCGTATCCGGGGTTCCCGCCGGGCGCCTCGTCCCGTGGCGCCGAACGTCCGGCGTTGAAATTGTCCAGTTCGGCCAGCATGCCCAGCGCCGCCTTCAGGGCGTCGTCGCCGCGCGCCGGGAACAGCGCCATCACCGAATCGCCGATGTACTTGTCGATGAAGCCGCCGTGCGCGAGCACCACCGGCTCCATGAAGCTCAGATAAGCATTGATGAAATCGAAACACTGCTGCGGCGACATGCGTTCCGACAGCGAGGCGAAGCCGCGGATATCGGAAAACAGGATGGTCATCTTCTTCTCGACCGGGTTGCCGCGGTCGACATCAAGAACGCTCTCCTTGCCGAGCAGATCGATCAGCTGCGGCGGGACAAAACGCGCGTAAGCCGTCTGCAGCTGCGCCAGGCGCTGTTCCATGCCGCGCCGCGTGGCGATTTCGGCGTCGAGCCGGGCGCGCAGGCGACGCACTTCGTCTTCGGCTGCCGTGACCATTGGTTCAGGCGGCCTTGCCGGCCTCGACGATCTCCCAGGTGTGGTTCATTTGGGCGGTCTTACCGAGCATGATCGAGGCCGAACAGTACTTTTCCGCCGACAGACGGATCGCGCGCTCTACGGCTTCGGACTTCAGCCCGCGCCCCGTGACGACAAAGTGCAGGTCGATGCGGGTGAAAACCTTCGGCTCTTCCTCGGCCCGCTCCGCGCTGAGCCGGACGGTGCAATCGACAACCGCCTGCCGGCTCTTTTTCAGGATCGACACGACGTCGAAGGCGGTGCAGCCGCCCGCCCCGGCAAGCAACAGCTCGAGCGGTCGCGGCGCCAGGTTGCGCCCCCCGGCTTCCGGAGCGCTGTCCATGGCCACCATGTGGCCGGTGCCGGTTTCTGCGATGAAGCTCATGTCGTGGTGCCGGCGCACCGTGCATTTCAGCATTGTCGATCTCCCGAAAAATGCGGTCGATTGTATCCCCCTGGCCGAACCGGGAAGTCGGCGTCATGACCGCCTTGAGCGGATAGCGCTTCTTTAGGGAAGGATGGCATCCGAAAACAGCACCAACCCGACGGAAAAGAATCGCTCTGCGCTACTGCGGCCGAAACGATTGCCATAGCTGGCGTCAAGCTGGACGCGATCCGGTACGACCCAGTGCCGAATACCGAGCTGGAAAAAGGGTTTGCCGCGATGCTGACCAAAGGTTTCGGACGTGAACGCAGTGCGCTCGGTAAGTTGCATTTCAGCGCCCACGCCCCAGGTCGTTGCGTGACGCCTGGTTTCTTTTTCACGCAACCGGCCCAGATTGGTGCGCAACAAAAACCGGTCGTCCTGGAAGGAGAAGCTGACCGGGACGTTGGCATAAAGGTCGCCGATGACGCCGTTGTCTGGATTGAACTGGTTACCGAACACCAATCCCGCACCCCAGCCGTTCGTGTCGAGCGTCTTGAACAGCGTCTTGCCCTGTATCACTGCAACGGTGTGCGTTCCTGCGATGCTGGTGATGCGTGCGCCACCAAGTGCGACTTCCAGATTGCCCGTGAAGTTGCATGCGGGTACCGCCCAGTATTCGGTGCTGTCGCGATTTTTCTGAACCCAAGTTTCAAGCTGGCAGATCCTGTCACCGACAATGCCGGCATCGTCAACGACCATGGGGCGCCCAGCATGGGCAGACAGAGCCATGGCGCCAATGGAAAGCGCTACCGCTGCGCGTAGCGAAAAGTTGTACCAGATCATCACCGTCTCCTGTGCCAGCATGGAATATGGAATACAGGCGAGACTTGAACCAAGAGGGTGATGGATGGCATGACGCCGGCCATCAGGCCGGTTACTCATAACGATCGGGAGATGTGCCGCGGGGAACTGCCACGCCGCATTTGACACCGCGCCTCACCTCGGCAAGACGCGGCAAAGAGAAGTCCGCGTCTTGCTAAGGTTGATCGTCGATTCGCAATCGACCACCGTCGCTAGAACAAGCGTCCACGAGGACTCCGAAAAATTGAAAACGGGCGAAGCTTAACCGTGCCCCCAGGCATCGTCAAGCCAAAGTAAAAAACCAAAAAACCCGATTCCCCTCATTGAATGTCATCAGCAGATTGACTTTTCATGCGGGGTAGGGGTATCATCCTGGGCTTTACGCGTGAAGGGGAATGCTGTTCCTCGCGCGACAACAACCGGCAGCGACACACCGAATCAGGCAGCAAGGATCCTCCATGAAGACTTTTTCCGCCAAACCGCATGAAGTCAAGCGCGATTGGTTCGTCGTTGACGCGTCGGACAAGGTGCTCGGCCGACTGGCCGCCGAAATCGCGCGTCGCCTGCGCGGCAAGCACAAGGCCGAATACACGCCGCACGTCGATACGGGCGACTATATCGTTGTCGTTCACGTCGACAAGCTGCGCGTCACCGGCAACAAGGCTCAGGACAAGAAGTATTTCCGGCACTCTGGCTTCCCTGGCGGCCTTTACGAAACCAATTTCATCAAGCTGCAGCAGCGTTTTCCGTCCCGCGTGCTGGAAAAGGCGGTCAAGGGCATGTTGCCCAAGGGGCCGCTCGGCTACGCGATGCTGAAGAAAATGAAGTGCTACGCCGGCGCTCAGCACCCGCACGCGGCGCAGCAGCCCAAAACCCTGGAAATCTGACAGGACGAATCGATTATGTCGCTCAATCACTACTATGGCACGGGCCGTCGCAAGACCGCGGTGGCCCGCGTGTTCCTCAGAAGGGGCAACGGCAAGATCGTTGTCAACGACAAGCCGGTGGACGAGTTTTTTTCCCGCGAGACAGGGAGGATGATCGTGCGCCAGCCGCTCGAACTGACCCAGAACCTGGAGGCTTTCGATATCATGGCGAACGTGACCGGCGGCGGCGAGTCCGGCCAGGCCGGAGCGGTCCGTCACGGCATCACGCGTGCCCTGATCGAGTACGACGCGGCGTTGAAGCCGGCGCTCTCGAAGGCCGGCTTCGTCACGCGCGACGCGCGCGAGGTCGAGCGCAAGAAAGTCGGTTTGCACAAGGCGCGCCGGCGCAAGCAGTTCTCCAAGCGTTGATTCGCTTTCCCGGAAAAGCCGCCTCTGGGCGGCTTTTCTGTCTGGCGCGCCGGTCGGGTATGATGGGCGCACCAGGAGCGTAAGGAGTGTCGAGCATGATCAAGGCGGGCATCGTTGGCGGGACGGGCTACACGGGTGTCGAGCTTTTGCGCTTGCTGGCGCAGCACCCGGAAGTCGAGCTGACGGCAATCACATCGCGCGCGGAATCGGGCAACGCGGTTGCCGACCTGTTTCCCAGTCTGCGCGGCCGGGTCACTTTGAAATTCGGCGACCCCGCGACCGCGCCGCTCAAGCAATGCCAGGTCGTGTTTTTCGCAACCCCGAACGGCGTGGCGATGCAGCAGGCTCATGCCCTGCTGGACGCCGGCGTGCGTGTGATCGATCTGGCCGCCGACTTTCGCATCAAGGATGTCGCCGTCTGGGAGAAGTGGTATGGCATGACCCATGCCGCGCCTGAACTCGTGGCCGAGGCCGCCTATGGTCTGCCGGAGCTGCATCGCGCACAGATAAAAAATGCGCGGCTGGTTGCCAATCCCGGTTGTTATCCGACCGCGGTGCAACTGGGTTTCCTCCCCCTCGTCGAGAACGGTTGTGTCGATCTCGACCATTTGATCGCCGATGCCAAGTCGGGCGTTTCCGGCGCCGGACGAAAGGCGGAAACGCACATCCTCTTCGCCGAGGCCTCCGACAGCTTCAAGGCTTACGGAGTCGCAGGCCACCGCCATCTGCCGGAAATCCGGCAGGGCCTGTCGGCCATGGCGGGCGTCCAGGTCGGACTGACCTTCGTGCCGCACTTGACTCCGATCATCCGCGGCATTCATGCCACGTTGTACGCGCGCATTACCCGCGACGAGGATTTTCAGTCACTCTACGAGAGCCGCTTCGCCGGAGAGCGCTTTGTCGATGTGCTCCCGGCCCGATCCCACCCCGATACGCGGTCGGTGCGGGCGGCGAACATGTGCCGGATAGCCATTCATCGCCCGCAGGGCAGTGACGTGCTCGTCGTTCTCGCAGTGATCGACAATCTGGTCAAAGGTGCTGCCGGTCAGGCTGTGCAGAACATGAATTTGATGTTCGGCCTCGACGAATGCCTTGGTCTTACGCAGGTTCCCGTCTTGCCCTAGCGTTGCGGCGCTGGCGCGGGCGTTTCGGCATTTACGCGCCGCGGGTCGCGGTGCGCATGCACGTCCCCTTGCGGCTGCGCGCATTCAGCGTCGTCATCATTCTCTTTGCCCTGCTCGTCTTGACATTTTGGGCATTCGGCTCCGGCCGGCTGATCGTCGGTACGGAACGGGGCCGGATCCATGACATGCAGGCAAGCCAGGTTGCACTGGAGGCCGAGGTTGCCCGCTTGAGCGGGTTGCTGGCGGCAAGAGAGAACGATTTGCAGATCGAGAAAGCGGCGCTGAGGCAGCTGACCGATAAGTACAGCGCCCTGCTGGAGGAAAATTCCCGCCTCAAGGAGGAACTCGCCGTATTGGAACGAATCGCCAAGGCCAGGAAAAAGCCGACCCCTTGAACTTTGGAAAGGACCGTCATGTTTGGAAAAAACAGCAAGCCCAATAACCGGATCGATACCCTGATCGGCGCTGGAACCGTCATCGAGGGCAATGTGTGCTTCACTGGCGGCCTGCGCATCGACGGCGAGATCCGGGGGAACGTCTGCTCCGCCGAAGGGCAACCCGGAACCCTGGTGATCAGCGAACAGGCGCGTGTCGACGGCGAGGTGGCCGTGCCCCACCTGGTGATCAACGGAACCGTCAATGGGCCGGTACGGGTTGCGGACTTCCTCGAGTTGCAGACCCGCGCGCGGGTGGCCGGAGACATCGAATACAGCTCGATAGAAATCCACCTTGGAGCAGTTGTGCAGGGGAGATTGTTGCATCGCGGCACCGCTGCCGCGAAAGCCGTGGAGTTGAAAGTGGCGAGTTCGCATTGAAATGACAACGGAAGCCGAAATCTGACACGCCTTTCGTGTCGGTTGGAAATTGAAATCTGATACAGCCGGTCACCCAGAAGTAAGTGATCTTGGTTGCGCGCCAGTTCGGCCGAGCCGGAGGGGCGAGCCGAGCTGGCGCGCAGCGGCCATCGGGCCGCTTCCCGCGTCGGTTGGCCGAGAATTCCAGCCTTCCGCTTGTTCTTGAGACGGTATGGTGTCAGTGCGACAGGATCCACTTGGCGAGGTTGACGAGCGCCTTCTGATCCTTGCTGTCGACGATCTTGTGGTCCTCTTCCGAGCCGTCGTCCAGCTTGACCTTCTTCGGCGTGGTCAGGTGCTTCATGATTTCCTGCTCGGCATTGGCCTTGCCCTTGTATTCCTTCGCCGTCCTCTTGAGCGACGGGCCTTTCTTGTTCTGGGACGGGTGATGGCACTTGCCGCATTCGTTCTGCTTGAACAGCAGCTTCGCGGCGTCCGCGTCAACTTCCTGCGCGACGGCCGGCACGGACAGCGCCAGACCGGCAGAAGCAAAGGCGATCATCAGGGTGCGGGTCAGGGGATTTGCGGTCTTCATTGCTTCTCCGGTTCTGCTCGGGCTACTGGAATTTATAGATGTAACGGGCGCCGATGAAGGTGGCATTCTCCTTCGGCTTGGCCAGGACCGTCGTGCCGTCTATGCTGGCAGTCGTTCCGTTGTAAACGAATGGCGAACCACCCGCAAACATCCATGTCCAGTCATCAGTGCGCCAACGCTCGTGAATGAGGTCAAAACGCAAATCGGAGCTCTTGGCCAACGCATACTCGGCAAACAAGTTGAAGCGGATGAGTTTGTTGGTAATGTCGCCGGGGAACAAAGAGTAATTTGCAACGATCTCGCCGGCTGGAACAATCTGATTCTGTTTTGTGACACTCTTCATCCAATCGAGATTGGCGCCGAACTTGAATTTTGAGGAGAATTGGCCTTTCAGCCCAACACCAAATGAGTCGCCTTTTTCCTCGAGGTTGGTCGTTTTCTGGTTTGCAACGATTGCCCCTCTGCCCAGCAGGTTGGCTTTTGTCACATCGATGGAGTAATACGCGGTCGCCTGCCAGAATTCGTCGATTGTGTATGTGGCGTCTATTGAATACAGTTTTGCGCTTCCATCCTTCAAACCCTGCGGTTGATCGGCCGCTGCGACACCTATTGCTGGCCTGAAAGCGTAATCGTCCCGGGAATCTTCCGCGACAAACTGAAACGACAGCTTCGCGCTTGGAGACCAATCGATCATGCCACGCCATTTGTCACGAGTACGATCGGCGATATGCATCGGGTTGATTGCCCGATATGCACCGGCACTGGTCGTAAGCACGTCTCCCGAACCGTCACGATTGGTTCGCAAATAGGCCAGCGAGCCATTGATCGTTTCCGAAAGGCCACGCCGCAATTGCATACGGTAAGAAGTTTCCTCGATCCTTAGCCTAAACGGCACACGTACGTTTGTCACAGCGGCAAGATCCCCAACTGTCGGCGCTGTACGATCCTGATCCTTGTAATCCATGCCGGCGGTCAGGCTGAAGCCCTCTGGCAAGCGATAGGTTCCCTCAAGCTTCCCAGACTTGGTGGTATAGCTGTGCGGGGTGTGATAGCCATTGCCGATCACCGTGTATAGGGCTACAGGGGTTTTGTCCTGCACATCGTGGTAGCGCAGATTGGCGACCAATGAAAGCTTTTGAAGCGGCCGGGATGTCAGGCCGACTTCCGCGGTGGTCGTGTCAACCCGGCCTCGCAGACTTGCGGGCGCCGTTGCCGCTCGCGCGCCCCAGTCGCTCGCATGGGGCAAAGCCTCATCCTGCGTTGCCTTCGCGTAGACAAGCTTGAACGTTGCGCGCGTTTTCGGCGTCAAGGCATAGCCACCATTGAAAAATAGTTGATGCGCCTGGTTGTCGAGGGGTAGCGAAAGCGAGGTTTTCGCCCCACCGGAAATAGTACCGGACATTATCGAATTGGCATTATTGTACCAACTAGCATAATAACCGCCTGAAAGTTGCAGGCGTTCACTCGCATAGTTCAGGATTGCTTCGAGCTGACGCGTGGTGCTATCGATGGGCTCGGTAAGAAAATATGCGTTGCTGCCAAGTCCCCAGTGACGCGCACCGTTCTTTTCTTCATTGCTGAACGTGACTTTCAGCTCCGTCGTTCTGGAAAAACTCTTGTAGAAGCCGAGTTGCGTCAGGTCGCGGGTCGTGCCCAGGCTGACCTCGCGCTTGGGCAATGCGAATGCGCCTGCCGCCCCGCTGATGACCTGGGTTGCCGTGCCGATACCCTGCAGTCCGGTGATGTAGGTCAGCGGATTGTCACGGGTCAGCCGGCTGTACTCGAGCGACACCCCGATGTCGCCCTGGCGCAGCCATTCTGCCCTGAGTTCGCGCGTATCCAGCCCCAGATTGCGGCCTGTCAGCGTCAGCCATGTGCCGGTGTCTTCATAGCGCTTGACCAGGTCGAGGTCGAGAAAGCCGTAGGCCTTGCCTTCGCGCATCCCATCGTAGATGCCCTGCTGATGGCGGTCGCCAGACCAGTTGCCGATGCCCACAGAAACGCTGCTGTCCGGTGTAATCAGGGGCAATACCTCTGCCAGGCGTTCGTCCTGGGTATCCGCGTAGGCATAGCCAAAGGCGCAAATGAGGGACGTCGCCAGCGCCGACAATCGAAACTGCCGAAGTGAATGCTTGTTCATGTTTGATCTCCCCCCGTTCAGCGACGCAAACGGCCGGCATTTGAATCGTTGATGGTGCTGTTACCACCATGGATGTTTGTATGACAATTCAGACATCCTCTCCCAACCATTCCTGCGGCAAACCTGCTCGTTGCTGCCGTATTCAGATTGGGCAGCAATCCGGCCTGACGAACATGGTCCGAGCCGCCATGACATTCCTGACACAGGAAGGGCGACCGCGTCTTGAGCAGGTTGGCTGCCGTCGTCCCGTGCGGGTTGTGGCAGATGCTGCAGTCCTCCGAAACCGGCTGGTGGTTATGCACGAAGGGGCCGCGCTTCTCCATGTGGCAGGTGTAGCAGGTATCGTTGGTACTGCTTTTCACGAGCTGCTTCGGGTTGTCGCCATGCACGTTGTGGCAGGACGAGCAGGCCATCTTGCCCTCCGGCACCGGATGGCGGGATGGCTTGTTGAACTGCGTGCGCTGCTCCTTGTGGCAGGTGACGCAAACTTCGGTTTGCGTGCTCTTGTCGCGCACCTTGTCCTTCTTCGCATGCACGTTGTGGCAGGAACTACAGGCGACGTCGCCACTCGCGTGGGCGCTGGATTGCCAGTGGATGCGATTGCCGCCCTGGTGGCAGCTGATGCAGGCCTCGTTGCGCACCGTCGCGGAAGACTGGCCGACCTTGCCGAACACGCGATCTGGCAGGGGCGGCTTGCCGCCGCCCTTGTGATTATTGTGCTTTTCGCTCGCGCCGTGGCAATCGGTGCAGGTGGGCGTGCGGCCGTCGGCCCTGGTGCCGTGCCGGGTCTTGCCGATGGAGAGCACGCTCGGCCGCAGTTCGAGCATCGAGGGCACCGGCTCGTCGCCCTCGTCGTGGCAGCCGGTGCATTTCGCGTCGCCCTTCAGGATCAGATCCTGAGCGGCCGGATTCCGGGCGAGTTCCGCCGCGGCAGGTGTAACCCAGCCTCCCGCCCCGAGCAGTATCAGCAGTATTCCTGCGTATCGCAATAGCTTCATGTTGTCGCGCCCCCGATCTGATTGGATGCCGGCTGGTCGCCGGTTCGTATTGCTTTTGTAGCTGCCGAACACTACGTCGCCGCAAGGTTCTTGAGAAGATTTCATTTCGGATATCATTGTTCCGCTTATGGAACAATACAGCCCCAACGATCTGCTGATCTTCGCCCGGGTGGCTGAAACGGGCAGTTTCAGCCGCGCGGCCGAACGCGTCGGCCTGCCCAAATCGACCGTTTCGCGACGCATTGCCCTCCTCGAAGAACGGCTGGGCGAACGCCTGATTCAGAGAACGACCCGCCGCGTGGCGCTCACCGAGTTCGGCCTGCTGCTGCTTGAGCATGCCCGACAGATCTCCGCCGAAGTCGACGCCGTCGGCGCACTAAGGGAATATCGCCAGATTTTTCCGAGCGGCAAGCTGCGCGTGTCGATGCCCAACGACTTGGCCCGGGTGTTGTTGAGCGACATGCTTGCGGATTTTATTGCCCGCTATCCGGCCGTTTTGCTGGAGCTTGACCTTTCGCCGCGGCGCGTCGATCTGGTCGGCGAGAATTTCGACCTGGCAGTGCGCATGGGCGATTTACCCGACGATGCCTTGCTGGCGGCGCATCGCCTGGCCGTGCTGAGCTGCGGCCTCTACGCAGCGCCCGGCTATCTGGCCCGCCACGGCCACCCCAAACATCCGGACGATCTCCTCCGACACGACAGCTTGCGGATCTTCGAACGGGACCGGGAGCCGACGGAATGGGCTCTGCTGCACGGCAAGCGGCGCTGGCGCGGCACGCCCCGACTCCATTCGAGCGCAAACTCTCCAGAAATGCTGGTCGTCCTGGCGCGTGCCGGCGCCGGCATTGCTGCGGTACCGGACGTGTTTGCCGAGGCAGACCTTCGGCGCGGCGAACTGGTGCGGGTGCTGCCGGAGTGGAGCGCTCCCGCCCACACCGCCTGGGCGGTATTTCCCGGGCGCCGCCTGATGCCGGCAAAAACCCGGGGCTTTATCGAAATGCTGGAGACCGCCCTGAGCGGCAGGCCGCCCGGCAGGAACGGTCCGTCGTATCCTTCGCCGGGCAGCGACTGGTCCGATGAAACAGAAGAATTGCACCGTATCCGGCGCGCCGGATCGTCGCGGCGACCAACTTCGGTCTGACCGGGGACAGTGTTAGCCTCCATGAGGTACTCGTCACCCTGTTCCTCTTCATCACCGCACCGATCTCCGCCCACCCGCACCGCCCGGCCCGAAATACGCACCGGTTAGAATTTGCGCCCCATGCTTTCGATCGCCACCTGGAACATCCACAAGGGTTTCTCGCAGTTCAACCGCCGCCTGGTGGTGCACGAGCTGCGCGAGCGCTTGCGCGAGCTGGACGCCGACATCGTTTTCCTGCAGGAGGTGCAGGGGCGCCACGAGCGCCACGCCGAGCGCCACGTGAACTGGCCGACCGAGCCGCAGCACGAATTCCTTGCCGAGGACGTCTGGGAAAACCACGCCTACGGCCGCAACATGGTGTATGACCACGGCCATCACGGCAACGCGATCCTCGCCCGCTATCCAATCCTGCGCGCGCACAACCAGGACGTCACCCGCCTGCGTTTCGAGAAACGCGGCCTGCTGCACTGCGCCGTCGCGGTGCCGAAGCTGGCCCTGCCGCTGCATTGCGTCTGCACGCACCTCTCGCTGTTCGGCAGTTCGCGCCGCCACCAGTACGATGCGCTGGCGAATTTCCTCGAGAAGAACGTGCCGCCGCAGGCACCGCTGATCGTCGCCGGCGACTTCAACGACTGGGGCGGTCGCGCCTGCGAGCTGCTGGCACCGCGCCTCGGCCTGGTCGAGGCGTTCGCCAGCGAGGGCGCTCGCCCGTCGCGCAGCTATCCGGCCCTGCTGCCGCTGTTCCGGCTCGACCGCATTTACGTGCGCGGCCTGACCGTGGCGGACTGCGCAGTGCATCACGGCGCGCCCTGGTCGGCCATCTCCGATCACGCGGCGCTGTCTGCCAGTCTTTCGTTCGAGCCGGTCGCCGCCAAGCCCGCCGTCCCGTGAGCGCCGACTGTATTGGCCCCCCTCGCTCGCAACCCCGGCTCGCTGCCTCCCACAGGGGGGGCGTCGGCTTGGGGTGGTCCGGCGCCGACTTCCTCCCTGGCAACCGCATCGTCTTGCTCGAAAGCGGCGCGCAGTATTTTCCCGCGCTGCTGGCCGAGATCGCCGCGGCCCGCTGCGAGATCCGACTCGAGACCTACATCTACGCCGACGACCCGACCGGCCGCGAGGTTACCGCCGCGCTGTGCGCCGCGGCGCGGCGCGGGGTCGCGGTGCAGGTCCTGGTCGACGGCTTCGGCGCGCGCGAATTTCCGGGCGGCCTGGGCCGGCAACTCGGCGAAGCCGGCGCACAGGTGCAGATCTACCGCGCCGAACGCGCCTTCCTGAGACTGCGGCGTCACCGGCTGCGGCGCTTGCACCGCAAGCTGGTCGCGGTCGACGACCGGGTCGCCTTCGCCGGCGGCATCAACATCCTCGACGACAACGACACGCCCGGCCTCGGGCCGCGCTTCGATTACGCCGTCCGCATTGAAGGCCCGCTCGTCGCGCGGATCTGGACGAGCATGGCTCACCTGTGGCGTCTGGTCGGCTGGGCGCGCCTGCGGCGCCGGCCGCCGGTGCAGACCCCGAGTCCCTGCCGCTTCGACCAGGCGGCTGGCGCCATGACCGCCGCCCTGGTGATCCGCGACAACCTGCGCCATCGGCGCGACATCGAAAACGCCTATCTCGAGGCGATTGCCGGCGCGCGCATCGAGATCGTCCTCGCCAACGCCTACTTCCTGCCGGGCCGGCGCTTCCGCCGCGCGCTGCGCGACGCCGCCCGGCGCGGCGTCAGCGTTACCGTGCTGCTGCAGGGACAGATGGAGTATTTCCTGCCGCATTACGCCACCCAGGCGCTTTACGGCAACCTGATCGGCAGCGGCATCCGCATTCTCGAATACCGCTCCGGCTTCCTGCATGCCAAGGTGGCGGTGATCGACGAGGCGTGGGCGACGGTCGGCTCGTCGAACATCGACCCGTTCAGCCTGTTGCTGGCGCGCGAGGCGAACATCGTCGTGCGCGACGCCCTCTTCGCAACCGGGTTGCGCAACAGTCTGAACCGGGCCTGCCGCACGGACGTGCGCGAGATCACCCGCGCCGACCTGCAGCGCAGTTCGCTCGCCACGCGCATGCTGCGCTGGACGGCCTATGGCCTGCTGCGCCTGATGCTCGGGCTCGCGCGCTATGGCGGCAAGGATTACCGCGAGTGAGACTCGGCCGCGGGGCCGGCGGCGACAAGCGTCGCTTGGGCGCTTGTCATCGGCCATCTTTCTTCGTCGGGGGTTCAATCACGGGCTGGTAGTCCCAGTCGCGGATGTCCTGCAACATCTGGTCGATATCGACGGTCGGAATTTGCAGCATCCGCAAGGCGGTCGCGCCGAGACGCAGGCTCGACTCGATCGCCTCGGGAAAGGCATGGATCGCACCGGCATTGATCAAGGCTGCACTGGCTTCGAGATCGCGCGCGCGCGCGATGACCGGAACCCGCGGACAATGCTGCCGCAGCGCGGCAACCGCCTGCAGCGCGACAGCATGGGCGTCGACGGTGACGATGGCCAGGCTGGCCTGTTCCGCGCGCGCCGCCATCAGCAGCTCCGGGTCGGCAATGTCGCCGTACAACACGAAGTGTCCGTCCACCTGCCCTTGCTGCACCCGTTTCGGATCGGTGTCGAAGGCCACGAAATCGACGCCGCTGGATTTGAGCAGCACCGCGATGGTATGACCGACCCGGCCATAGCCGCCGATCAGTACCTGGGGTGCCGGCATCCCGGCAAGCCGGTCCGCCAGCGGGGGAACCTCGGCGGCTGGGGCCAGGCGGGCGGCTATCGACC
>JAGXSN010000068.1 GCA_018333815.1 Sulfuritalea sp.
CCCCGGCGTCGAACCCGGCGGGCCGGCCGGCAACCCACGAGGAGATCGAGGGCCTGATGGCGCATCTGGAAAGTGCTGCGGTGGCGAGCGGTTTCCTCGATCCGGAGCGACCGGGCCGCCTGATGCTGCGTCTGCGCCGGCTGTTTGCCCGGGCCGGGCTCGAAAGGGAAGAAATCGACATCCTGCGCGGACTGCTGGCGTCGTTTCGCCAGCCGACCGGCAAGCGCCATCGGGGCGCGAGCGGCGATTGATGTGGCCATTAGCGATACTAAGTTGACTCAAGTTATCGGGAATTCTAGAATTCCCGCGAGACTGGTAAGCCTTCGTCCGACTCCGACTCCATGTTTTCCCGCCTGCGCGAAGATATCGCCTGCGTTTTCGAACGCGATCCCGCCGCCCGCACCACCTGGGAGGTGTTGACCTGCTATCCCGGCTTCCATGCCCTGACGCTGCACCGGGTCTCCCACTGGCTGTGGCGGCAGCGCCTGCGCTGGCTGGCGCGTCTGTTCTCGCACTTCACGCGCTTCCTCACCGGCATCGAGATCCATCCCGGCGCGACCATCGGCAAGCGCGTCTTCATCGATCACGGCATGGGCGTGGTGATCGGCGAGACAGCCGTGATCGGCGAGGACTGCACCCTCTATCACGGCGTCACGCTGGGCGGCACCTCCTGGAATAAGGGCAAGCGCCATCCGACGCTCGAGCCCGGCGTGGTGATCGGCGCCGGCGCCAAGGTGCTCGGCCCCATCGTCGTCGGGGCGGGGGCGAAGATCGGCTCGAACGCGGTGGTGGTGCGCGAGGTTCCCCCCGGCGCCACGGCGGTCGGCATTCCGGCGCGCATCGTCGATCCCGGCCAGGCTCTGGCGCGCCAGGAGAAGGCGGAGAACCTCGGCTTTTCGGCTTACGCCGTGACTCGCAGCGAGGACGACCCGGTTTCCATGGCGATCCACGGCCTGCTCGATCACGCCGTCGAAACCGACCGCCGCCTCGAAGCCCTGCTCAAGTCGGTCGAGCGCGCCGGCGTGACGCTCGAGGACGATGTGGCGACGGCCGACAAGTTCGACCCGAACCGCCTGTCAAAAATCGTGGATTGAATACTTGACTAAATTAATCGGAAACTATATCTTTCCAACAACAGTCGTAGGACCGGCTGCCTTCCCTTAAACGAGCGATCCAGACGAGGTGTTTCCCCATGAGACTGACGACTAAAGGACGATTTGCGGTAACCGCGATGATTGACGTGGCCCTGCGGCAGCACGCCGGCCCGGTGACATTGGCGGGCATCGCCGAACGCCAGCGGATTTCCCTTTCCTATCTCGAACAGCTGTTCGGCAAGTTGCGCCGCAACCAGCTGGTGGCGAGCACGCGCGGCCCGGGCGGCGGCTACACGCTGGCCAGGCCGCTCATCGCGGTGTCGGTGGCCGACATCATCAGCGCGGTCGATGAACCGCTCGACGCGACCAGCTGCGGCGGGCGCGGCAACTGTCACGACGACCACCCGTGCATGACCCACAACCTCTGGATGAGCCTGAACGAACGCATGCACGACTATCTGCGCTCGGTCAATCTCGCCGACCTGGTACGCGAACAGGGCGTGAAGGGCTGCGCCGACGACGTTCGCCCGGTGAAGCTGAGCCGCGGCAATGGCGGGCGGCGCAACGCGGCGATGGCATCCGCCTGACAGCGGCGGTTCCGCGGCCATGTTTCGCTCCGTCTACCTCGACCACAACGCCGCCACGCCGGTCGCTGCCGCCGTGCTGGAGGCCATGCTGCCGTTTTTTGCGCAACGGCACGGCAATGCGTCGAGTCGGCACGAGCACGGCCGGGCGGCGCGCCGGGCGGTGGATGAGGCGCGCCAGCGCGTGGCGCACGCGGTGGGCGCGCATCCGACCGAAGTGATCTTCACCAGCGGCGGATCGGAAGCGAACAACCTGTTCATCAAGGGCGCGGCGCTGCGGCAGCCTGCGGGGACGGTGGCGATTTCGGCGATCGAGCATCCCTGCGTGCGCGAGCCGGCCAGAGCCCTGCGCCGGCTGGGCTGGCGCCTGCGCGAACTCGCCGTGGATGACCAGTGCCGTCTCGCCGGCGCCGACTTTTCGGCGGCGCTCGCCGAACAGCCGGCGCTGATTTCCATCATGTTCGCCAATAACGAGACCGGCGCGCTGCAGGACGTCGCCGCGCTGGCGGCGCGGGCGGCGCAGGAAACGCGCGGCGGCGCCTGGTTTCACACCGATGCGGTGCAGGCGCTGGGCAAGGTTCCGCTCGACTTCCGCATGCTCAACGCGGCGGGCGTGCATGCCCTGACGCTCTCGGCGCACAAGCTCGGCGGGCCGAAAGGGGCCGGGGCCCTGATCGTCGACAAGCGCGTCGACCTGGCGCCGCTGATCGACGGCGGCGGCCATGAACGCGGTCTGCGCTCCGGCACCGAGAACGTGCCGGCCCTCGTCGGCTTCGGCCGCGCCTGCGAGCTGGCGGTGGCGCAACTCGACGGGGAGGCGCTGCGCCTGCGCCAGTTGCGCGCCGGCCTCGAGCGCGGCCTGGTCGCCCAGGGCGCGACGATTTTCGCCGCCCAGGCCGAGCGCCTGCCGAATACCGTCTTTTTCGCCCTGCCGGAGTTCGACGGCGAAACGCTGGTGGCCCGGCTCGACCGCGCCGGATTCGCCGTGGCCAGCGGCGCCGCCTGCTCCGCCGCCAATCCGCAACCTTCCCACGTGCTGCTGGCCATGGGCGTGGCGCCCGAGCAGGCGCGCGCCGCCGTGCGCGTCAGCCTGGGCCGGCAGAACACGGCGGACGAGGTCGCGGATTTTTTGCGCGCCCTGTCCGCCACCGTTGCGCAACTTCAAGCGCTGACGTCCGTCGTCGGCTGAACCGGAGAACATCGACATGCTGAAACTGCCCGTCTATCTCGACTACTCGGCGACGACCCCCGTCGATCCGCGCGTCGCCGAGAAGATGATTCCCTACCTCGTCGAGAAGTTCGGCAACCCGGCCTCGCGTTCCCATGCCTTCGGCTGGGAGGCCGAAAAGGTCGTGGAGGAGGCGCGCGAGCAGGTTGCCGCCCTGGTCAATGCCGATCCGAAAGAGATCGTCTGGACCTCGGGCGCCACCGAGTCGAACAATCTGGCGATCAAGGGCGCCGCGCACTTTTATGCGGGAACCAAAGGCAAGCATATTGTCACCGTGGCCAC
This sequence comes from Sulfuritalea sp., assembly GCA_018333815.1. Taxonomy (GTDB): domain Bacteria; phylum Pseudomonadota; class Gammaproteobacteria; order Burkholderiales; family Rhodocyclaceae; genus Sulfuricystis. Next base: position 3,189 of record JAGXSN010000068.1, read on the forward strand.
CGAACACAAGGCGGTGCTCGACACCGTCAAGGAACTCGAGCGCCAGGGCTTCGAAGCCACCTACCTCGAGCCGCAGCCGAACGGCCTGGTCACCGTCGAGCAGTTCAGGGCGGCGCTCAGGAAGGACACGGTTGTCGCCTCGGCGATGGCGGTGAATAACGAGATCGGCGTGATCCAGCCGATCGCCGAGCTCGGCGAGCTTTGCCGCGCCAACGGCACGATCTTTCACGTCGATGCGGCGCAGGCCACCGGCAAGATGCCGCTCGATCTCGGCGTCCTGAAAGTGGATTTGATGTCCTTCTCGGCGCACAAGACGTATGGCCCCAAGGGCATCGGCGCCCTCTACGTGCGCCGCAAGCCGCGGGTCCGCCTCGAGGCGCAGATGCACGGCGGCGGTCACGAGCGCGGCATGCGTTCCGGCACGCTGCCGACGCACCAGATCGTCGGCATGGGCGAGGCCTTCCGCATCGCCCGCGAGGAGATGGCCGCCGAGAACGAGCGCATCCGCATGCTGCGCGATCGCCTGCTCAAGGGCTTGCTCGACATCGAGGAAACCTACGTCAATGGCGACCTCGAGCAGCGCGTGCCGCACAACCTCAACATCAGCTTCAATTTCGTCGAGGGCGAGTCGCTGCTGATGGCGATCAAGGATATCGCCGTGTCGTCCGGCTCGGCCTGCACCTCCGCGTCGCTCGAGCCCTCCTACGTGCTGCGCTCGCTGGGGCGTTCCGACGAGCTGGCGCACAGCTCGATCCGCTTCACCCTCGGCCGGTTCACCACCGCGGAGGAAATCGATTTCACCATCCGGCTGCTGCACGACAAGCTTGGCAAGCTGCGCGAGCTTTCGCCGCTCTGGGAAATGTACAAGGACGGCGTCGATCTCAACACCGTGCAGTGGGCGGCACACTAAAGGAGTCGTAACATGTCTTACAGCACCAAGGTCATCGACCATTATGAAAACCCCCGCAACGTCGGCTCGTTCGGCAAGGACGAGGAGGGCATCGCGACCGGCATGGTCGGCGCCCCGGCCTGCGGCGACGTCATGAAGCTGCAGCTCAAGGTCGGCAAGGACGGCGTCATCGAGGACGCCAAGTTCAAGACCTACGGCTGCGGCTCGGCGATCGCCTCGAGTTCGCTGGTCACCGAGTGGGTGAAGGGCAAGACGCTCGACGAGGCGCTGGCGATCAAGAACACGCAGATCGCCGCGGAACTGGCGTTGCCGCCGGTCAAGATCCACTGTTCCATCCTGGCCGAGGACGCCATCAAGGCGGCTGTCGCCGATTACAGGAGAAAGCGGGAGGAATGCTGATGGGGATCACTCTTTCGCCAGCCGCCGCGCAGCATGTCGCCGGTTTCATCGCCAAGCGCGGCAAGGGCATCGGCATCCGCCTCGGCGTGAAAACTTCGGGGTGTTCCGGCATGGCCTACAAACTCGAGTTCGCCGATGCGCCCGACCCCGAGGACGCCGTGTTCGAGAGTCACGGCCTGAAGGTGCTGGTCGACCCCAAGAGCCTGCCCTATCTCGACGGCACCGAGCTCGACTATGCCAAGGAAGGGTTGAACGAGGGCTTCCGGTTCAACAACCCGAACGTCAAGGACCAGTGCGGCTGCGGCGAATCCTTTAACGTGTGATGGATTTCAACCAGGACTGCTTCGCGCTGTTCGGCCTGCCGCGGCGCCAGGAGCTCGACACGCTCCGGCTGGAGGCGCTCTATCGCGACCTCCAGGCGCGGGTGCATCCGGACAAGCACGCGCATCTGTCGCCGGCCGAGCAGCGCCAGGCGATGCAATGGGCAACCCGCGTCAACGAGGCGTATCTGACGCTCAAGGATCCGCTCAGGCGCGCGCGCTACCTGCTCGAACTGGCCGGCCACGACGTCCGGCTCGAGACCAACACCGCGATGCCGGCGGCTTTCCTGATGGCGCAGATGGAACTGCGCGAGGCGGTGGCGGCGGCGAAAGCGGGTCGCGACATCGACGCCCTCGATGCGCTACAGCGCCGCCTGGAGAAGGAAATCCGCGCCGAGCACGCCAGCTTGCAGGCCGCCCTGGAGGGAGGCGACCCTGCACGCGCCGGCGAACTGGTGCGGCAACTCATGTTCCAGGAAAAGTTGCTGCACGAGATCGGCGACGCCCTGGAAGTCCTGGAAACCTGACCGCTCCTGCCGAGGGAGCCGACACGCACAACCACAATGGCGCTACTGCAAATTTCCGAGCCCGGCCAGTCGGCCGCGCCCCACGAACACCGGCTGGCGATCGGCATCGATCTCGGCACGACCAACTCGCTGGTCGCCACGGTGCGCAGCGGCATGGCCGTCGTGCTCAACGACGAACTCGGTCGGCCCTTGCTGCCTTCCGTCGTGCGCTATGCCAGCGACGGAAAAATCGAGGTGGGTTACGCCGCGCAGACGCAGCTGGCCGCCGATCCGCGCAACACCATCGTCTCCGTCAAGCGCTTCATGGGCCGCGGCCTCAAGGATCTCGAGCACGTCGACAGCATGCCCTATGACTTCGCCGTCAACGGCAACGAGGCGGGAGGCATGGTCAAGCTGCGCACCGCCCAGGGCATCAAGTCCCCGGTCGAGGTGTCGGCCGACATCCTGCGCGGCTTGCGCGCGCGGGCGGAACTCGCCCTCGGCGGGCAGCTGACCGGGGCGGTGATCACCGTGCCGGCCTACTTCGACGACGCCCAGCGCCAGGCCACCAAGGATGCCGCCCGGCTGGCCGGCCTGAACGTCCTGCGCCTGCTCAACGAGCCGACCGCGGCGGCGATCGCCTACGGCCTCGACAATGCGGCCGAAGGCATCTACGCGGTCTACGATCTCGGCGGCGGCACCTTCGACATCTCGATTCTCAAGCTGACGAAAGGCGTGTTCCAGGTGCTTGCCACCGGCGGCGATTCGGCCCTCGGCGGCGACGACTTCGATCACCGCGTGTTCTGCTGGATTCTCGAGCAGGCCCGGCTCAAGCCGCTCTCCCACGAGGACGCGCGCCTGCTCCAGGTGCGCGCGCGCGAGGCCAAGGAATACCTGACGGCGCACGGTGAGGCGCCGATCGCGGCGCGGCTGTCCACCGGCGAGTTCGTCGATCTGCGCCTGACGACCGGAATCTTCAACGAGATCACCCATACCCTGGTGCGCAAGACGCTCGGTCCGACCCGCAAGGCGCTGCGCGACGCCCGTCTGTCGCCCGACGAAATCACCGGCGTGGTGATGGTCGGCGGCGCGACGCGCATGCCCGCGATCCAGAAGGCGGTCGAGGATTTCTTCGGCTGCGAGCCGCTCAACAATCTCGATCCGGACAAGGTTGTCGCGCTCGGCGCGGCGACCCAGGCCAACCTGCTGGCGGGCAACCGCGCCGCCGGCGACGACTGGCTGCTGCTCGACGTGATTCCCTTGTCGCTCGGCCTCGAGACCATGGGCGGACTGGTCGAGAAGCTGATTCCGCGCAATTCGACGATTCCGGTCGCGCGCGCGCAGGACTTCACCACCTTCAAGGACGGCCAGACGGCCATGGCCCTGCACGTGGTGCAGGGCGAGCGCGAACTGGTTTCCGATTGTCGCAGCCTGGCGCGCTTCGAGCTCAGGGGCATTCCGCCGATGGTGGCCGGGGCGGCGCGCATCCGGGTCGCTTTTCAGGTCGATGCCGACGGCCTGCTGGCGGTGAGCGCGCGCGAGCAGACCACCGGCCATGAGGCGCACATCGAGGTGAAGCCTTCCTACGGCCTTTCCGACGACGAGATCGCGGCGATGCTCAAGGCCGGCTACACGCACGCTTCCGATGACGCCTTCCGCCGCGCCCTGCGCGAGGTCCAGGTCGAGGCCCAGCGCCTGGTCGAGGCCGTGCAGTCGGCGTTGCGCGAGGACGCCCACCTGCTGTCGATGCTGGAGCGCGCCCATATCGACAACTGCCTGGCCCGCTTGCAGAGCGTGCTGGTCGGCGACGACCGGCGCGCCATCGAGGCGGCGATGGATGCGCTGTCGAAAGGCACCGCCGAGTTCGCCGCGCGGCGCATGAACCAGAGCGTGCGCCGCGCGCTGGCCGGCAAGAGGATCGAGGAAATGGATCGGTTATGACGCAAATCATCGTGCTGCCCCACGCCGAACTGTGTCCCCAGGGCGCGGTGATCGAGGCCGAGCCCGGCGTTTCGATTTGCGACGCGCTGCTCGAGAACGATATCGAGATCGAGCATGCCTGCGAAAAATCCTGCGCCTGCACCACCTGTCATGTCATCGTGCGCGAGGGCTTTGCCTCCCTCGAGCCGTCCGATGAAATCGAAGACGATCTCCTCGACAAGGCCTGGGGACTGACGCCGGTCTCGCGCCTGTCCTGCCAGGCCGTGGTCGGCGCCGCGCCGTTGACCGTCGAGATTCCCAAATACACCATCAACCAGGTCAAGGAAGGAGGGGGACGCAAATGAAATGGACCGACTCTTTCGACATCGCCATCGAACTGGCCGAGCGTTACCCGGACGTCGATCCGCGCGCGGTCAATTTCGTCGACCTGATGCGCTGGGTGATGGCGTTGCCGGGTTTCGCGGAAGACGAGAAGCATTGCGGCGAGAAGAAGCTCGAGGCGATTCAGCAGGCCTGGATCGACGAAGTGGCGTGATGCCTTATACGCTGGTCGATACCCACTGCCACTTCGATGCAGCCGAATTCGACGCCGATCGGGACGCGTTGTACCGCGCGGCAAAAATCGGCGCTGGCGGGACGGCGCTGGTGGTGCCCGCCGTCGAGCGCGCCAACTTCGCCGCGGTGACGAGCCTGTGCCGCGACTATCCCGGCTGCGCTCCGGCCTACGGCATTCATCCCCTCTGCGTTGACCGCGCCCGCCCCGAAGACCTCGATGCGCTCGCCGACACCCTGCGGCGCCAGCCGGCGGTGGCCGTGGGCGAGATCGGCCTCGACCGCCACGAGAGCAACGCCGGGCCGCGCGACGACGCGAGGCAGATGTTCTATTTCGCCGAACAGCTGAGGATCGCCCGTGAATTCGGCCTGCCGGTGCTGCTGCATGTGCGCAGGGCGATCGATCCGATCCTCGGGCGCCTGAGGGAAATACCCGTGCCGGGCGGCATCGCCCACGCCTTCAACGGCAGCCGCGAGCAGGCGGATGAATTTCTCAAGCTCGGCTTCAAGCTCGGTTTCGGCGGGGCGATGACCCATCCGGGAGCGAAGCGCATCCGGGCGCTGGCGGCGACGCTGCCCCTCGATGCCATCGTGCTGGAAACCGATGCGCCCGACATTCCGCCGGCATGGAAGGCGGGCGGCCGGACGACGCCGGACGATCTCATTCCCATCGCGGCGACCCTGGCGGAATTGCGCCGGTTGCCGCTTTCTGAAATTGCGGCGGCGACCACCGGGAACGCATGCGCCGTACTGCCGCGCCTCAAGACCCCCCCCCTTACAGGAGAAACAGCGCTTTAATCCAGCACGTGCGAAACCAGCCCGTCCGCCAGTTTGGGTTCGAACCAGGTTGATTTGGGCGGCATGACCCGACCGCCGTCGGCCACCGCCATCAGCTGTTCCATGCGCGTCGGATACAGCGCGAAGGCGGCGGCCATTTCGCCCGAATCGACACGCTTCTCCAGTTCGGCCAGGCCGCGCATGCCGCCGACGAAGTCGATGCGCTGGTCGCGGCGCAGATCAGTGATGCCGAGGAGCGGCCCGAGCACGTGGTCGGAGAGCAGCGAAACGTCGAGGCCGGCGACCGGATCCCTGCTGAGCAGCCGGGGATCGATGCCGAGCCGATACCAGCGCCTGGCCAGGTAGAGGCCGATTTCGCCGGGCGCGGCGGGCTTGACTGCGACGTCGCTCGGCATGACTTGGAACTTCTCGCCGAGGCGGGCGAGGAATGCGTCGGGACTCAAGCCGTTCAGATCCTTGACCACGCGGTTGTAGTCGAGGATCTGCATCTGGTGGTGCGGGAAGATCACCGCAAGGAAATAATCGGAGGACAACTCGCCGCCGTCCTGGCGGCGGGCCGCGGCGACGCGCGCGGCGGCGG
>JAGXSN010000069.1 GCA_018333815.1 Sulfuritalea sp.
CAGATGCGCACCAACGTGCCGCACATCTTCGCCATCGGCGACATCGTCGGCCAGCCCATGCTGGCCCACAAGGCGGTGCATGAGGCGCATGTCGCGGCGGAAGCGGCGGCGGGACGGAAGGCGCACTTCGAGGCAACGGTGATTCCGAGTGTCGCCTACACCCATCCCGAAGTCGCCTGGGTCGGCCTCGGCGAGGACGAGGCGAAGCAGGCCGGCCGCCAGGTCGAGGTGGCGAAGTTTCCCTGGGCCGCCTCCGGCCGCGCCATCGCCAACGGCGCGGACTACGGCTTCACCAAGCTGGTGTTCGACGCCGAGACGCATCGCATCGTCGGCGGCGCCATCGTCGGCCCGAGCGCGGGCGACATGATCGGGGAAATCTGTCTGGCCATCGAGATGGGCGCCGACGCCACCGACATCGGCAAGACCATCCATCCGCACCCGACGCTGGGCGAGAGCATCGGCATGGCGGCCGAGGTGGCGCACGGCACCTGCACCGACCTGCCGCCGCAGAAGAAGCGCTGATCGATCCCGCGGGCGAGTCGCATCGCCCGCGGAAAGTCGGCGCCCGCGGGACGGCGCCGATGGCGCGAATGCTATCTCGCCGCTTCGACCGTGCCCGGGGGCAGGGCGGCGGCGTAGTCGAGCAGTTTCGCATCGGCGGTCAGCAGGCTTGCCTTTTCCGCCCGCGCCGTGGCGGTCAGCAGCAGGTCGAACGGGTCGGCATGCCCGGCGGGCAGGCGGACGTAGTTCGCCGCATGGGACTCGGACACCGGCAGGATGAGCGCGCCGCAGGCACGCATCGCGTCGACGAAGGTATCCGGCGCGACGGGCAGTTTGCCGAGGCGGTGCTTGATGGCGATTTCCCAGACGCTGGCGACGGAAACGATGCAGGTAGCCCCCGCGATGCGTTCGCGGCTGGCGCGCCTGAGCCGGGTATCGCCGGTCAGCCACCAGAGCGCGATCTGGGTGTCGAGCAGCAGCCTCAAGAAACACGAAGGGCCGCCCCGAGTGTTTTCTGCCCCCTGAGGGGAGAACCGAGCGCAGCGAGGTTTTCGGGGTGGGCTCACTGCGCGCCTGTCAGCAGGCGCGCGACTTCGGCATCGGTTGTCGCGTCGAACGCACCGTCGATTCGGCCGCATCCTTTCAGACTGCCCCAGCCCTTGAGCCCGGCCGGTTTGCCGAGGGGCAGCAAGCGCGCGACGGGTATGCCATTCCTGGCGATGATGACATCCTGCCCTTCCGCGGCGGCCTGGACGAGTTTCGACAATTGGTTTTTGGCTTCGAGCATATTGACTTGCATGGTGGCTCTCCCGTGTGCGATGAAATTGTAGCGTCCTTAGCCAGGTTAGCCAAGATCAAACGTCGGTGCTGGCAGGACGCACGGGCGGCGTATACTGCGCTGGGAAACAACAGGCCCGGCCCGACCGGGCGTCTTTCTTCCAAGGAGGACGCAACATGGCAACGCAAGACGAACTCAAGCAGGCGGTGGCCTGGGCGGCAGTCGAATATGTGGCGGACCGGGTTCCGTCCGGCAGCATCGTCGGCGTCGGCACCGGCTCGACCGCGAATTTCTTCATCGACGCCCTGGCGCGCCTGAAGGACCGCATCGGCGCGACGGTGGCCAGCTCCGAAGCGACGCGCCGGCGGCTGGCAGGGCATGGCCTGCGTGTCCTCGATCTGAACGAGGTGACGTCGATGCCCGTCTATGTCGATGGCGCGGACGAGATCACCCCAAGGCTCGAGATGGTCAAGGGCGGCGGCGGCGCGCTGACGCGCGAGAAGATCGTCGCGGCGGTGGCCGACCAGTTCGTCTGCGTCTGCGACGAGTCGAAACTCGTCGCCAGGCTGGGCAAGTTTCCGCTGCCGGTGGAAGTGATCCCGATGGCGCGCGACTATGTGGCGCGCGAGATCGCCAAACTCGGCGGGCAGCCCAGGCTGCGCGAGGGTTTCGTCACCGACAACGGCAACCTCATCCTCGACGTGCATGGCTGGCAGATCGCCGATCCGGCCGGGCTGGAAACGACACTCGACGGCATCGTCGGCGTCGTCACCAACGGCCTGTTCGCCCGGCGCGGCGCGGACCTGCTGCTGCTGGCCACGCCCGCGGGCGTGCGGCAAATCGGGAAGTGATTCAGCCGCGCGGCGGCACGTAGCCGCTGACGCGGTCGGCGCCGGCGCCGAAGAAGTGCTTCTCCATCTGCTCGGCCAGGTACTTGCGGTGCGACGGATCGGCCAGGTTGAGGCGGTTCTCGTTGATGATCATCGTCTGCTGGCGGATCCATTGCTGCCAGGCTTCCTTCGAGACGCTTTCGAAGAGGCGCTTGCCCAGTTCGCCCGGATAGGGGGGGAAGTCGAGGCCGTCGGCCGCGCGACCGAGCTTGATGCAATTGACCGTTCTCGCCATGGGGTGATCCTTCGCTGTTGGGGGGTCGGCGGATTCTACAAGCTCTTGACGAACACCTTGGAGCGGCGCTGGTAGTTGTAGAGCTCGCGGCGCTGGGCGGGCAGCGCCGCGACATCCTTCTCGACGAAGCCGCGCTCGACGAACCAGTGCGCGGCGCGCGTGGTCAGGACGAACAGGCGCTTGATGCCCAGCTTGCGCGCGCGCCGCTCGATGTGGCTGCGCAGCCGGTCGCCGTAGCCGATCTCGCGGTATTCGGGCATCACCGCCAGGCAGGCCAGCTCGCCGGCCTTCGCTTCGCCGGGCGGGCCGGTGAGCGGATACAGCGCCGCGCAGCCGACGATGGCGCCGTCGAGCTCGAGCGCCGAGAAGCGCTCGATTTCGATCTCGATGCGCTCGCGGCCGCGCCTGACCAGCGTGCCGTCGGCCTCGAGCGGGGCAATCAGGCCGAGAATCGCCCCCACATCGTCGATGGTCGCATCGCGCACCCGTTCAAGCGGGGCGTGGGTCAGCACCGTGCCGACGCCGTCGCGCGTGAATAGCTCCATCAGCATGGCCCCGTCGCGTCGCCGGTCGAGAAAATGCACCCGCGCCGACCGGTTGCGCACCGCGCGCAGCGCGCCGGGCAGGACGCGCTCGACCTCGGCCGACTGTCGGACGCGCTTGGCCAGCAAGGCTTCGGCCTCGTCGGCGGTGAGGGCATCGATCAGCTCGCCCTTGCGATCGACCAGGCCGGGGGCGTCGCACAGAAAGATCAGCTTGTCGGCCGCGATGACGGTGGCGACCGCCTCGGCGACCTCCTCCCAGGCCAGGTTGAAGATCTCGCCGGTCGGCGAGGCGCCGATCGGCGTGATCAGCACGACATTTTCCTGCGCCAGGTCGGCCTTGATTTCCTCGGCGATCACGTTGCGCACCGCGCCGGTGTACTGGTGGTCGATGCCATCGACGATGCCGACCGGCTTGGCGGAGATGAAGTTGCCGCCGGTGACGCGCAGGAAGCCGCCGGCCAGCGGGGTGTTCGGCAGGCCCTGCGAGAGCATCGCCTCGATCTCGATGCGCGTGATGCCCATGGCGCGCTTGACGCATTCGAGCGCGGCCGCGTCGGTGATGCGCAGGCCCTTGTGAAAGCGCGGCGTCAGGCCGCGCGCGGCCATCTCGGCGTCGATCTGCGGCCGGGCGCCATGCACCAGCACGAGGCGGATGCCGATGCTGTCCAGCAGCGCGATGTCGTGGATCAGCGCCAGGGCGGCGGGGCGGTCGAGCAGGGCCTCGCCGCCGAAGGCGATGACGAAGGTACGCCCGCGGAAGGCATGGATGTAGGGCGCCGCCTGCCTGACCCAGGCCACCAGCCGCGCATCGCCGAGCGCCTCGTCGGCCGTGTCTCTCATTTTTTTCCTTTCCCGGCGAAGTTCGCGTCCGGCGGCGCCGGCGCGGTCGAGAGCGCCGCCTCCAGCCGTTCGCAGAGGGTACGCAAAATCTTTACGCGCGCATAGGCCTTGTCGTTGGCCTCGACCAGCGTCCAGGGCGCCTGGCCGGTGCTGGTGCGGTCGACCATGTCGCATACGGCCTGATGGTAGGCATCCCACTTCTCGCGGTTGCGCCAGTCCTCGGCGGTGATCTTGAAGCGCTTGAACTCGACCTGTTCGCGTTCCTGAAAACGGCGCAGCTGCTCGTCCTTGCCGATCTGCAGCCAGAACTTGACGACGATGGCGCCCGCCTCGTCCAGCTCGTGCTCGAAGTCGTTGATCTCGTTATAGGCGCGCTGCCAGTCGGCCTCGCTGCAGAACCCCTCGACGCGCTCCACCAGGACGCGGCCGTACCACGAGCGATCGAAGATCGTCACGCGGCCGGCACGCGGCATGTGGCGCCAGAAGCGCCACAGATAGGGCTGGGCGCGTTCCTCCTCGGTCGGCGCCGCGACCGGCACGATCTGGTACTGGCGCGCGTCCATCGCGGCGGCGACCCGGCGGATCGCGCTGCCCTTGCCGGCGGCGTCGGCGCCCTCGAACACGCAGATCAGCGAACGCCGGCGGAAGCGCGGATCGCGCACCAGTTCCGAGAGGCGTCCCTTCCACTTGGCGAGCTGGTCCTCGTACTGCTTCTTGCTGAGTTTGAGTGTCAGGTCCAGTTGGGAGATCACGTCGCGGCCGTCGATGTTCGGCCTGACCGGCGGCGCGACGGCCGGCGTCTGCCGGTCGCCCGCGGCCAGATGTCGGCGCATGGCGTCGAGAATGATCCGGCCCGCGGTAATCTCGCGGTAGCGGTCGTCCTCGCCTTCGACGATCAGCCAGGGCGCCCAGGGCGTGTTGGTCAGGCGCAGCACGTGGCCGGCGACTTCCTGCAGGGCGTCATAGGTCTTGAGACGGTCCCAGTTCCACCGGGTCACGCGCCAAGCGGTGCGCGGATCCTTCTCCAGCGCCTTGAGCCGGCGGCGCTGCCCTTCCTGGGTGAGGTGGAACCAGAGCTTGAGCACCAGGGCCCCTTCGTGGGCGAGCATCTGCTCGAAGCGGTTGATCTGGTCGATGCGCCGGTCCAGCGCCGCAGGCGTCATCGTGCCCTCGATGCGGTCGTGGATCGGGGCGGAGTACCACGAACCGGCGAAGATGCCGATGCGGCCCCTGGGCGGCAGGGCGCGCCAGTAGCGCCACATGACGGGGCGTTCGCGTTCCTCGTCGGTCGGCGCGCAGAAGGCCAGCGTCGAGATGAAGCGCGGATCCATCCACTCGTAGAGCAGGTTGATCGTTTCGCCCTTGCCGGCGCCGTCCTGGCCGCTGACCAGCACGATCACCGGGATCTTGCCCTGCTCCTTCAGATCGTATTGCGCGTCGAGCAGGTCGGCGCGCAGTTGCGGCACGGCTTCCTTGTAGGTTTTCTTGTCGATCCGGTGGCCCAGCTCGGCCGATTCGAACATTGCTCTCCCCCCTCTCCCTCAAAAATCGCCCCAGATCGCCTGCAACGCCGCCAGGGCCGCGGCGCCCGCGGTCTCGCTGCGCAGAATGCGCGGCCCCAGCTGCACCGTCCGGAATCCGGCGGCCTGCGCGGCGCGCAACTCGCCGTCTTCCCAGCCGCCTTCCGGGCCGATCATGACGACCGCCGGGCCGGACGGCCGCGCCAGGCCGCGCAACGCCACGCCTCCCTGCGGCGTCAGCTGCAGGCGCAGGGCATTTTGCGGCATCGTCCGGGCCAGATATTGAGGCAGGTCAAGCACTGCGGCGACTTCCGGCACGCGATTGCGCCCGCACTGCTCGCAGGCGGCGCGAGCGATCGCGTTCCAGTGCCCGACCCGGCGCGCCATGCGTTCGGCGGAGAGGCGGATCACGCTGCGTCTGGCGGCCAGCGGCTGGATCGCGGCGACGCCCAGCTCGACGCATTTCTCGACCACCCAGTCCATCTTGTCGCCGGACGGCAGAGCCTGCACCAGCGTGATCGGCAAAGGCGATTCGGCATCCCGGTCGCTGAATTCCCGCAGGGCCACGCGTGCCGTCCCGCCGGCGCCGACGATCTCGCCGCGCCACTCGCCGCCGCGCCCGTCGAACACGACGACCGCATCGCCGGCTCGCAGGCGCAGCACCTTCAGGGCATGCTGGACGGCCTGTGCGGGAAGCTCGACCTGTGCGCCCGGCGCCAGGGGAAAGGGGCAGTGGAAGCGCGGTATCATTTTTGCATTATTCCACAATGACCCCGCCGGGCCGCCGCCATGAAGATCTCCATGTCCCCGCCGAAAAGGATCGCGCTCGGCGCGATCGGTCTGCTCGCCGTGACGCTGCTCCTGCTCTGGCAGGCGCTGCCGCGTCTCCTGCAGGCGCAGGCCGAACGGTTCGTCGCAGAGCGCACCGGTCACCGGCTGGCGATGGACCGGCCGGAATTCAACCCGTTCCGGCTCGCCTTGCGCGTGGGCAAATTGCAGTTGAGCGACCCGGCGGGGGCGCCGCTGTTCGGTTTCGATGCGCTGCTGGTCGATCTTTCCGCGACGAGCATCGCGCGGCGCGCGCTGGTGTTCGACGTGATCCGGCTCGATGCCCCCGGCGCGACTGTCGTCGAGTTGCCCGCAGGCAAGCTCAACTGGACCCCCTTCTTCGATGCGCTCAAGGGCAAGGAAGCAAAACCGCAGGAAAAGAGGGGCCTGCCGCGCCTGGATATCCGCAGCTTCATCCTTGCCGGCGGCAAGGTCGATTACGCCGACCGCCGCCACGGCGCGGCAGGATTCGCCGCGCGCATCGAGCCGCTCGATCTGGAGCTGAGCGACTTGTCCACCCTGCCGGACGACGCTGGCAACTACAAGCTGTCGGCGCGCAGTTCTCTCGGCGCCCGGATCGACCTGGTTGGCCAGGTCGATCTCGATCCGCTCCGGGTGGCCGGTACCTTCAGCCTCGCCGACCTGCAGCTCGCCAGGCTCGCGCCCTATTTCGGGAATGCCTTGCCGCTGGCGCCGGAGGGCGTGCTCGCCGTGTCCGCCAGCTTCCGGGCCGGCAATGGCGGAGACTCGTTCGACGCGACGGTCGAGCAGATCCAGGCGAAGCTCGCCGGGCTGCGCGTGACGCTGAAGGATGCGGCCGGGCCGGTGGCGAGCGTGGCCGCCATCGAACTGAAGGATGGCCGCTTCCAGCTGGCCCGTCAGGAATTGAGCTTCGCCGCGATCGAAGCCAGCGGCGGCAGGCTGGCGCTGCCGGGCATCGAACCCCCGCCGCAATTCGGCGCACTGAGCGGCGAGGCCATCAAGCTCGCGCTGGCCGAACG
>JAGXSN010000070.1 GCA_018333815.1 Sulfuritalea sp.
CACACGCCGTTCTTCAACGGCTATCGGCCGCAGTTCTATTTTCGGACGACGGACGTGACGGGGGCGTGCGAACTGCCGGCGGGCGTCGAGATGGTGATGCCGGGCGACAACGTGCAGATGACGGTGAAGCTGATCGCGCCGATCGCGATGGAAGAGGGCCTGCGCTTCGCCATCCGCGAGGGCGGCCGCACCGTCGGCGCCGGCGTCGTGGCTAAGATCATCGAGTAGATATTTGTTTTGTCATGCCGGGCGCCGCTCTCGGAGGGGCGTCCTGCGTGGTGTTCAGGGTCTTAGCCGCAGGGGTATAGCTCAATTGGCAGAGCGGCGGTCTCCAAAACCGCAGGTTGGGGGTTCGATTCCCTCTGCCCCTGCCACACTTGCTTGATGGAAACGGACAAAGAAGGATATGGCCGATAAACTGAAGTTCGCTCTGGCGCTATCGTTGGTGATGGCGGGCATAGCGGGCTTTTACCTGCTTGCCGAACAGCCTTTGGTATTGCGCGTGCTCTCGGTGTTGCTCGGTATCGCCGCCGGCGTTGCGGTGGCCTGGTTCACCGAGCCGGGGCAGCGTTTCGTTATCCTCGCCCAAGAGTCGATTGCCGAAACCAAAAAGGTCGTTTGGCCGTCGCGCAAGGAGACCTTGCAGACTACGGGCATCGTCTTCGCCTTCGTGCTGGTGATGGCGATCATGCTGTGGCTGACCGATAAGACCCTGGCGTGGGTGCTTTACGATCTGATCCTGGGGTGGAAATAACCATGACGAAACGCTGGTACGTGGTGCATGCCTATTCGGGTTTCGAGAAATCGGTCCAGCGTGCCTTGGTCGAGCGCATTGTGCGTGCCGGGATGCAGGACAAGTTCGGCCAGATTCTCGTTCCGGTTGAAGAGGTGGTTGAGATGAAGAGCGGCCAGAAGACCATTTCCGAGCGCAAGTTCTTTCCCGGCTACGTGCTGGTGGAGATGGAAATGAATGACGACAGTTGGCATCTGGTCAAAAGCACGCCGAAGGTCACCGGTTTCGTCGGTGGCACGGCGACGAAACCGACGCCGATCTCCGAGAGGGAGGTCGAGAAGATCATGCAGCAGATGCAGGAGGGTGTGGAAAAGCCGCGCCCCAAGGTGTTGTTCGAGGCCGGCGAACTGGTGCGGGTCAAGGATGGGCCATTCACCGATTTCAACGGCACGGTTGAGGAGGTCAATTACGAGAAGAGCAGACTGCGCGTTTCCGTGACGATTTTCGGTCGGGCGACGCCGGTCGAACTCGAGTTCGGTCAGGTCGAGAAAGCTTGAATTGCCGCGCCACGGCGGCTTACCGTGGCAAACGAGGAGCGCCGTCAAAGTCGGCGCGTTACCACTCACTCACCAGGAGTAGTTGGAAATGGCGAAGAAAATCGTCGGCTACATCAAGCTGCAGGTGCCGGCGGGCAAGGCGAACCCCTCGCCCCCGATCGGTCCCGCACTCGGCCAGCGCGGCCTCAACATCATGGAGTTCTGCAAGGCGTTCAATGCCCAGACCCAGGGTCTGGAACCGGGGTTGCCGATCCCGGTGGTGATTACCGCCTACGCGGACAAGTCCTTCACCTTCATTATGAAGACCCCGCCGGCCACCATCCTGATCAAGAAGGCCGCCGGTGTCCAGAAGGGTTCGCCCAAGCCGCATACCGACAAGGTTGGCAAGATCACCCGCGCCCAGGCCGAGGAAATCGCCAAGACCAAGATGAAGGATCTGACCGCGGCCGACATGGACGCAGCGGTGCGCACCATCGCGGGTTCCGCTCGCAGCATGGGCATTACCGTGGAGGGCGTGTGAGATGGCGAAGCATTCCAAGCGAGTCGAGGCAGCGCGAGCCAAGGTTGATCGCAACAAGAACTACCCTTTGTCCGAAGCGCTGACTCTGGTCAAGGAAAATGCCACTGCGAAGTTCAACGAGTCCATCGATGTGGCCGTAAATCTCGGCGTCGATGCGAAAAAATCGGATCAGGTGGTGCGCGGTTCCGTCGTCCTGCCTGCGGGTACCGGCAAGACCGTGCGTGTCGCCGTGTTCTGCCAGGGCGCCAAGGCCGAGGAAGCCAAGGCGGCCGGCGCCGATATCGTCGGTTTCGATGATCTTGCAGCTTCTGTCAAGGGTGGCACGATCGATTTCGACGTCTGCATCGCCACCCCGGATGCCATGAAGGTGGTGGGCCAGTTGGGTCAGATTCTCGGCCCGCGCGGCCTGATGCCGAACCCGAAGGTGGGGACCGTGACGGCGGACGTGACGACCGCCGTGAAGAATGCCAGGGCGGGCCAGGTCCAATACCGTACCGACAAGGCCGGCATCGTGATGTGCACCATCGGTCGCGCTTCGTTCTCGGTTGATCAATTGCAGCAGAACATGGCTGCCCTGATCGAAGCGCTGAACAAGGCCAAGCCGGCTGCCGCCAAGGGTCAGTATTTGAAGAAGGTTTCGGTGTCCTCGACGATGGGCGCCGGGGTGCGTGTCGATCAGGCTTCCCTGGTCGCCGCGCAGGCATAGGAACTTTGGGCCGCTGCCCACCTGCAATGGATCGCAGGCGGCGGCGGGTTGTCAAAGACCGCAGGTGTCCGCAAGGGCTTAAGCGCATGCGACTGATCACTGTCGCCGTGGCCTGCGCAGATGGCGTTACCCGAAGGCGGGAATCCAATTCCTGAATGAAGGTCGCCGTGTCGCCGGCGCCGATTTTCGGCGCCGGAGCTTGAAAAGGAGTTGACCGTGGGTCTCAATCTTGATGACAAGAAGGCAGTGGTCGCCGAAGTATCCGCGCAAATTGCGAATGCCCAGTCGATCATCGTCGCCGAGTACCGTGGTCTCGAGGTGGGCGATATCACTGCCTTGCGCGCTACTGCCCGCAAGTCGGGGGTTTATCTGCGCGTGGTGAAAAACACCCTGGTGCGACGCGCCGTAGCCGGCACGCCGTTCGCGGGGCTTGCAGACAAGATGGTCGGTCCGCTGATCTATGGAATCTCCCAGGATCCGGTGGCTGCGGCTAAGCTGCTGCAGGAGTTTGGCAAGAGCAACCCGAAGCTCGCCGTCAAGGCGGGCGCCATGCCGAATCACGTCATGGATGCGGAAGGCGTGAAGGCGCTTGCCTCCCTGCCCGGCCGCGAGGAACTGCTGTCCAGACTGCTTGGTACCATGCAGGCGCCAATTGCCCAGTTCGTCCGTACGCTCAACGAAATCCCGACGAAGTTCGTCCGGGGTCTCGCTGCCGTGCGCGACGCCAAAGAGGCTGCGTAATCGTATTTCATTGACCGATTTTCATTCAGGAGTTGTAATCATGACTGTTAGCAAAGCTGAAATCCTTGATGCCATCGCCGGCATGACCGTTCTGGAACTGTCCGAGCTGATCAAGGAAATGGAAGAGAAGTTCGGCGTTTCCGCCGCCGCCGCCGCGGTTGCCGTGGCTGCTCCCGCTGCCGGCGCCGCCGCGCCTGCCGCCGAAGAACAGACCGAATTCACCGTCATGCTGATGGCTGCCGGCGAAAAAAAGGTCGAGGTCATCAAGGTGGTGCGTGCCGCGACCGGTCTGGGCCTCAAGGAGGCCAAGGATCTCGTCGACGGCGCGCCGAAGCCCGTCAAGGAAAGCATTCCGAAGGCCGACGCCCAGGCGCTCAGGAAGCAACTCGAAGACGCCGGCGCCAAGGTCGAAGTCAAGTAAGTCGCCTTGGTGTCATGGGCTGGCTGTCCGTCATGGACGGCCAGCCGTTCTGTATTGGATGGTTTCGTTGGAACAAAAACCAAGAATTCAGAGATCAGCAAGCGGTGCCTGGATGCTGATCCCTGAGTCCTGACAGCCGGAGCGAACATGGCCTACTCGTACACCGAGAAAAAACGTATCCGCAAGAGCTTCGCCAAGCGCGCGAACGTGTTGAACATCCCCTTCCTGCTTGCGACACAACTGGAGTCCTACACTCAGTTCCTGCAGGTGGAAGTGCCTCCTGCCCGGCGCAGGGATCAAGGCCTGCAGGTTGCGTTCAAGTCGATTTTCCCGATCATGGCCCATTCGGGGGGCGCACGCCTCGAGTTCGTCGAGTATCGGCTGGGCGAGCCGCCTTTCGACGTCAAGGAATGTCAGCAGAGGGGACTGACCTTCGCTTCCCCGCTGCGTGCCAAGGTACGTCTCGTCATCCTGGATCGCGAGAGCAATGTCGAGAAGGTCAAGGAGATCAAGGAGCAAGAGGTGTATATGGGCGAAATTCCGCTCATGACCACCACGGGCTCCTTCATCATCAACGGCACCGAGCGCGTCATCGTCTCCCAGTTGCATCGCTCTCCGGGCGTATTTTTTGAACATGACAAGGGCAAAACCCACAGCTCCGGCAAGCTGCTGTTCTCGGCCCGCATCATCCCCTATCGCGGCTCGTGGCTGGATTTTGAGTTCGATCCGAAGGACCTGCTCTATTTCCGCGTAGACCGCCGCCGCAAGATGCCGGTAACGATCCTGCTCAAGGCCATCGGCATGACTGCCGAGCAGATTCTGGAATTCTTTTTCGAGACGGATTCCTTCCATCTGGGTCGGAAGGGGGTCCAGTTCGACGTGGTACCCGAGCGCTTGCGCGGCGAGGTCGCCAAGTTCGAGATCTTCGACAAGTCCGGCAAGGTGCTGGTGCCCAAGGACAAGCGCATCACCGCGAAGCACATCCGCGAGATGGCCGAGGCCGGGATCAAGAAAATTGCCGTTCCGGAGGAGTTCCTGGTCGGACGCGTGATCGCGCGCAACCTGATTGATCCGGCTAGCGGCGAAGTGCTTGCGAATGCGAACGATGAAATCACGGAAAGCCTGCTGGCCAAGCTGATCGAGGCGGGCGTCGAGAACCTGAAAACGCTCTACATCAACGACCTGGACCGCGGCCCCTACATCTCGACCACGCTGCGCTCCGACGAAACGGCCGACCAGTGGGCCGCCAGGGTGGCGATCTATCGCATGATGCGTCCCGGCGAGCCGCCCACCGAAGACGCGGTGGAATCGCTCTTCCATGGTCTGTTTTACTCGGAAGAGCGTTACGACCTTTCGGCGGTCGGGCGGATGAAATTCAACCGGCGCATCGGGCGCGCGGAAATCACGGGCTCGAGCGTGCTGTCCAACGAGGACATTCTCGAAGTGGTGCGGATTCTCGTCGAACTGCGTAACGGGCGAGGCGAAGTGGATGACATCGACCATCTCGGCAACCGCCGTGTGCGCTGCGTCGGGGAACTGGTGGAAAACCAGTTCCGCGCAGGCCTGGTGCGCGTCGAGCGCGCGGTCAAGGAGCGCTTGAACCAGGCTGAGTCCGACAACCTGATGCCGCACGACCTGATCAATGCCAAACCGATCAGTGCGGCGATCAAGGAGTTTTTTGGCTCGTCGCAGCTGTCCCAGTTCATGGATCAGACCAATCCTCTATCCGAGATCACCCACAAGCGGCGCGTTTCGGCGCTTGGTCCGGGGGGGTTGACGCGCGAGCGGGCGGGCTTCGAGGTGCGCGACGTGCACCCGACCCACTACGGTCGCGTGTGTCCGATCGAGACGCCGGAAGGCCCGAACATCGGTCTGATCAACTCGCTGGCGCTGTATGCCCGCACCAATGAATATGGCTTTCTCGAAACTCCCTACCGCAGGGTCGAGAACGGTCACGTAACGAACGAGATCGCCTACCTGTCGGCGATCGAAGAGGGCAAGTACGTCATCGCGCAGGCCAATGCCCAACTCGACAAGAAAGGCAAGCTGGTCGACGAGCTGGTTTCCTGTCGATTCAAGGGCGAGTTCGAGCTCAAAGAGCCTGCCGAGGTACGGTTCATGGACGTTGCTCCCGGTCAGATCGTTTCGGTTGCGGCGTCATTGATTCCCTTCCTCGAGCACGACGATGCCAACCGGGCCTTGATGGGCGCCAACATGCAGCGCCAGGCGGTTCCCTGTCTCCGGCCGGAAAAGGCGCTGGTCGGCACCGGCATCGAGCGCACGGTCGCAGTCGACTCAGGCACTGCGGTCCAGGCGTTGCGCGGCGGCGTGATCGACTACATTGACGCAAACCGGATCGTGGTGCGCGTCAGCGACGAGGAAACCGTTCCCGGCGAAGTCGGCGTGGATATCTACAATCTGATCAAATACACTCGTTCCAACCAGAACACCAACATCAATCAGCGCCCGATCGTCAAGGTCGGCGATGCTATCGCCAAGGGTGACGTGGTGGCCGATGGAGCGTCTACCGATCTGGGCGAGCTGGCCCTTGGCCAGAACATGCTCGTCGCCTTCATGCCCTGGAACGGCTACAACTTCGAAGACTCGATCCTGATTTCAGAGCGCGTGGTGGCGGAAGACCGCTTCACCTCGATTCATATCGAGGAGTTGACGGTCGTTGCGCGCGACACCAAACTCGGGCCGGAGGAGATTACCCGCGACATCGCCACTCTCGGCGAGGCGCAACTCTCTCGCCTCGATGACTCCGGTATCGTCTACATCGGCGCCGAGGTCGAAGCGGGTGACGTACTGGTCGGCAAGGTTACGCCGAAGGGCGAGACCCAATTAACGCCGGAAGAAAAGTTGCTGCGCGCCATTTTCGGCGAGAAGGCATCCGACGTGAAAGACACCAGCCTGCGCGTTCCTTCTGGCATGTCGGGCACGGTCATCGATGTCCAAGTGTTTACGCGGGAGGGAATCGAGCGGGACAAGCGCGCTCAGTCGATCATCGACGATCAACTCAAAAGCTACAAACTCGATCTGGCCGACCAGATGCGCATCGTCGAGCGCGATGCCTTCGCCCGTATCGAGCGTTTGCTGCTCGGCAAGAGCGCGAACAAGGGACCAAAGAAGCTCGTCAAGGGAGCCAAGGTCACCAAGGACTATCTTGCCGGCCTCGATCATTATCACTGGTTCGACATCAGCCTGGCCGACGAGGATGTCCAACAGCAGCTCGAAGGCCTGCGCGACAGCCTCGATCAGACTCGCAGGGACTTCGACGTTGCTTTCGAAGCGAAGAAAAAGAAGCTCACCCAGGGGGACGAACTGCCCCCGGGCGTCCAGAAGATGGTCAAGGTCTATCTGGCCGTGAAGCGCCGCCTGCAGCCTGGCGACAAGATGGCGGGACGCCACGGCAACAAGGGTGTCGTGTCCCGTATCGTCCCGGTGGAGGACATGCCCTACATGGAGGACGGCACATCGGTCGATATCGTTTTGAATCCGCTCGGCGTTCCTTCGCGGATGAACATCGGCCAGATTCTTGAGGCACATCTGGGCTGGGCGGCCAAGGGCCTGGGCGCGAAGATCGGCGCGCTGCTCCGGCAACGGGCAGCGGTTGTCGAATTGAGGAAGTTCCTTGACAAGATTTACAACTCCGCGGGACGGGATTCCGGCGTCAATAGTCTCAACGATGTGGAAGTTACCGAGCTTGCGGGTAATCTGTGCAGAGGCGTTCCTTTCGCCACCCCGGTGTTCGATGGCTGCAAGGAAGAGGAAATTCGCGCGATGCTCGATCTGGCCTATCCGGATGAGGTGGCCAGACGCCTCAATCTGACTGTATCCAAAACACAGGCGCTGCTGTATGACGGACGCACAGGCGAAGCCTTTGATCGCCCTGTCACCGTAGGTTTCATGCACGTTCTAAAATTGCATCACTTGGTAGATGACAAGATGCACGCCCGCTCGACCGGACCGTACAGCCTGGTGACGCAGCAGCCGCTCGGCGGCAAGGCCCAGTTCGGTGGCCAGCGCTTCGGCGAGATGGAGGTCTGGGCACTGGAGGCCTACGGCGCCGCCTACACGCTACAGGAAATGCTGACCGTCAAGTCCGACGATGTGACGGGGCGCACCAAGGTATACGAAAACATCGTCAAGGGCGAACACAAGATTGATGCCGGCATGCCGGAGTCCTTCAACGTCTTGGTGAAGGAGATTCGCTCGCTGGCCATCGACATCGACCTTGAACGCCATTGATCGTCCCTCGACCCGCGACAGGAGTAACACACCATGAAAGCACTGCTCGATCTGTTCAAGCAAGTCACGCAGGAAGAGGAGTTCGATGCGATCACGATCAGCCTCGCATCCCCAGAAAAAATCCGCTCCTGGTCCTATGGCGAAGTTAAAAAGCCTGAGACGATCAATTACCGGACTTTCAAGCCGGAACGCGATGGATTGTTCTGCGCGAAGATTTTCGGTCCGGTCAAGGATTATGAATGTCTTTGCGGTAAGTACAAGCGACTCAAGCATCGTGGCGTGATCTGCGAGAAGTGCGGTGTCGAAGTCACGCAGGCTAAGGTACGACGCGAGCGCATGGGCCATATCGAGCTCGCCTCGCCAATAGCGCACATCTGGTTCCTGAAAAGTCTGCCCAGTCGTCTGGGCATGGTGCTCGATATGACTCTGCGCGATATCGAGCGTGTCCTCTACTTCGAGGCTTATGTCGTCGTGGACCCCGGCATGACGCCGCTGACGCGCGGACAACTGCTGACCGAGGATGATTATCTGGCCAAGGTGGAGGAGCATGGTGACGACTTTGCGGCCGTAATGGGGGCGGAAGGGGTTCGCGAACTGCTGCGCAGCCTGGATCTGCAGAAAGAGGTCGACACGCTCCGAAGCGAGCTCGATGCGACTGGATCGGAAGCGAAAATCAAAAAATTCGCCAAGCGGCTGAAGATCCTCGAAGCCTTTCAGCAGTCCGGCATTAAACCGGAGTGGATGATTCTCAATGTGCTGCCGGTGTTGCCGCCCGATCTTCGCCCGCTCGTGCCGCTCGATGGGGGGCGCTTCGCCACCTCCGACCTCAACGACCTGTACCGCCGCGTGATCAACCGTAACAACCGCCTCAAGCGTTTGCTCGAACTGAAGGCGCCGGACATCATCGTGCGCAACGAAAAGCGCATGCTGCAGGAAGCTGTCGACTCGCTGCTGGACAACGGGCGGCGCGGCAAGGCCATGACCGGCGCTAACAAGCGTCCGCTCAAGTCGCTGGCCGACATGATCAAGGGCAAGGGCGGCCGCTTCCGCCAGAACCTGCTGGGCAAGCGTGTCGACTATTCCGGCCGGTCCGTTATCGTCGTCGGCCCGCAATTGAAACTACATCAATGCGGCCTGCCGAAGAAAATGGCGCTGGAGCTTTTCAAGCCATTCATTTTCGAGCGGCTCGAGAAAATGGGGATTGCCAGCACCATCAAGGCGGCAAAAAAAGAAGTCGAGGCCGAAACGCCGGTGGTCTGGGATATCCTGGAAGAGGTCATCCGCGAGCACCCCGTCCTGCTTAACCGCGCGCCAACCCTGCACCGTCTCGGGATCCAGGCATTCGAACCTGTTTTGATCGAGGGTAAAGCCATCCAGCTGCATCCCTTGGTCTGTACTGCGTTCAACGCCGACTTCGATGGAGACCAGATGGCGGTTCACGTTCCTCTCTCCCTTGAGGCGCAAATGGAGGCAAGGACCCTCATGCTGGCCTCCAACAACGTTCTGTCGCCAGCAAACGGAGCTCCCATCATCGTTCCCTCTCAGGATGTGGTGCTCGGTCTCTACTATGCCACCAAGGAAAATGCGGCGGCCCAGGGCAGCGGCATGGCGTTCGCCGACATCGCGGAAGTAGCGCGTGCCGTCGAGTCCAGACAGGTTGATGCACACGCGCGCATTTCCGTCCGAATTCGTGAGTATGAGGCCGCGGGTGGCAGCTGGCGCGAAAGGATAACCCGCTATACCACGACCGCGGGCCGAGCCCTGCTTTCCGAAATCCTGCCCAAGGGACTTCCTTTCAGGGCCATCGACAAGCCGCTCAAGAAAAAAGAGATCTCCAAGCTGATCGATGAGAGTTATCGTCGGTGCGGCCTCAAGGAGACGGTTGTTTTTGCAGACAAGCTAATGCAGGCGGGATTCCGCTTGGCAACCCGTGGAGGCATTTCCATCTGCATCGATGACATGTTGGTACCCGGACAGAAGCAGGGCATCATCGAAGCCGCGGAGACGGAAGTCAAGGAGATCGAAAAGCAATACACCTCGGGGCTGGTCACGGTTGGCGAGCGCTACAACAAGGTGGTGGATATCTGGGGACGGGCCGGGGATCAGGTGGCCAAGGCGATGATGGACCAGTTGCAGCACGAAAAGGTGCGCGACCTGACCGGCAGGGAAATCACCCAGGATTCCTTCAACTCGATCTACATGATGGCTGACTCGGGAGCGCGCGGATCGGCGGCTCAAATCCGTCAGCTCGCCGGCATGCGCGGGCTAATGGCCAAGCCGGATGGCTCGATCATCGAAACGCCGATTACCACGAACTTCCGTGAGGGACTCAACGTCCTGCAGTACTTCATTTCGACCCACGGCGCACGCAAAGGCCTTGCCGACACCGCACTGAAAACCGCAAACTCGGGTTATCTGACGCGCCGACTGGTCGATGTCACTCAGGATCTCGTGGTTACGGAAGATGACTGCGGTACGACCAACGGGATTGCGATGAAGGCTCTTGTCGAGGGGGGCGAGGTGGTCGAGCCGCTGCGCGAACGCATCCTTGGCCGCGTGGTGGCTGCCGATGTGATCGGTCCCGACAGTCAGGAGGTCCTGTGGGCCGCAGGGACCATGCTCGACGAGGATGCCGTCGATGTGATCGAGCGGTTGGGGATCGACGAGGTCGTGGCCCGGACGCCGCTCACCTGTGAAACCCGTTACGGGCTTTGCGCCAAGTGCTATGGTCGCGACCTCGGCCGTGGCATGCTGGTCAATACGGGCGAAGCGGTGGGCGTCATCGCCGCCCAGTCGATCGGGGAACCGGGCACTCAATTGACGATGCGCACCTTCCACGTGGGCGGGGCCGCTTCCCGCGCTGCGGCGCAAAGCCACATCGAGGCGAAAAGCGCAGGAACGGTGCGCCTTTCGGCAACCATGCGCTATGTTTCCAATCCGAAGGGAGAAAAGATCGTCATCGCCCGTTCAGGCGAGGTGCTCATTGCGGACGAGCATGGTCGCGAGCGAGAGAGGCACAAGGTGCCCTATGGTGCGACCCTCATGTTCGAGGATGGAGTTCAGGTCAAGGCCGGCGCCCAACTTGCCACCTGGGATCCTCATACCCGTCCCATTGTTACCGAGTATGCCGGCACCGTGCGTTTCGAAAATATTGAGAAGGGAGTGACGGTTGCCGAACAAATGGACGAAGTAACCGGCCTGACAACTCTCGTCGTCATCGACCCCAAGCGTGGCGCTAAGGCCCAGGCGAAGGGATTACGGCCCCAGGTCAAACTGCTCGACTTGGATGGACAGGAAGCCAAGATTCATGGCACCGACCACTCCGTCGCCATAACGTTCCACGTGGGTTCGATCATTACGGTAAAGAATGGCCAGGCAGTGAGTGTCGGGGAAGTGTTGGCGCGCATTCCGCAGGAGTCTGCGAAGACGCGTGATATCACCGGCGGTCTCCCGCGGGTTGCCGAACTGTTTGAGGCCCGCTCTCCCAAGGATGCCGGGATGCTGGCCGAGGTCACCGGGACCGTGTCTTTCGGTAAGGACACCAAGGGCAAGCAGCGCTTGAAGATCACCGAACCGGACGGAAGCGAGCATGAATACCTGATACCCAAGGACAAGCACGTCATGGCTCATGACGGCCAGGTTGTCAATAAGGGCG
Organism: Sulfuritalea sp.; assembly: GCA_018333815.1. GTDB lineage: Bacteria > Pseudomonadota > Gammaproteobacteria > Burkholderiales > Rhodocyclaceae > Sulfuricystis. The sequence continues at coordinate 11,585 of JAGXSN010000070.1, forward strand.
AGATCATCGTCGATGGACCTGTCGATCCCCACGATATCCTTCGGCTGAAGGGGGTCGAGGAGCTTGCGCGCTACATCATCGATGAGGTTCAGGATGTCTACCGATTGCAGGGCGTCAAAATCAACGACAAGCACATCGAGGTCATCGTGCGGCAGATGTTGCGTCGAGTTGTCATCACTGAACCGGGAGATTCGCGTTTCATTCGGGAGGAACAGGTTGAACGTTCGGAGGTGCTGGACGAGAACGACAAGCTCGTCGAGGCAGGCAAACGGCCGACTGAATTCCAGTACATGCTGCTCGGGATAACCAAGGCAAGCTTGTCGACCGACTCATTCATCTCCGCTGCGTCTTTCCAGGAAACCACTCGTGTTCTGACCGAAGCGGCGATCATGGGTAAGCGTGACGAGCTGCGGGGTCTGAAGGAAAACGTAATCGTCGGACGGTTGATTCCGGCGGGAACCGGGCTGGCCTATCACCGAACGCGCCAAAGGCGTGGTGGTGGGGAGGGGAGCGTGTTCGGCAGTCTCGGCGAGGCAATCCAACCTGATTCCGATGGCCAGCCGGCGGCACGGGTCAGTTGACGGGGAATGGTGACGCCAATACAATTCCGCCTCTTTTTCTGCGCCCGTCCGCCAGCCCCGATCTTAGTCGATCCACGAAACAGGAATAACAGATATGCCTACTATCAATCAGCTTGTGCGCAAACCGCGCCAAGCCGAGAAATCCAAGAGCAAAGTCCCCGCCCTGGGAGGCTGTCCGGCAAGGCGGGGCGTGTGCACACGCGTTTACACCACAACACCAAAAAAGCCAAACTCCGCCTTGCGCAAGGTGGCGAAGGTGAGGCTGACAAATGGTTTCGAGGTGATTTCCTACATCGGGGGGGAAGGGCACAACCTGCAGGAGCACTCGGTTGTCCTGATTCGCGGTGGGCGGGTAAAAGATCTTCCCGGTGTGCGCTACCACATCGTGCGCGGTAGTCTGGATACCCAGGGCGTCAAGGACCGGAAACAGGGGCGCTCCAAGTATGGCGCCAAACGGCCGAAGAAGGCCTGATCAAGCCAGTCGCAAGAAAGGAAAGTCAAATGCCACGACGTAGAGAAGTTCCCAAGCGCGATATCCTGCCTGACCCCAAGTTCGGCAATGTCGAGGTTTCCAAGTTCATGAATGTCATCATGACTAGCGGCAAGAAGTCGGTTGCCGAGCGCATCGTCTATGGCGCCTTTAGCGTGATCTCGCAGAAGAGCGGAAAGGATCCGGTGGAGGTCTTTGCGGCGGCCATCAACAATGTCAAGCCGGTTGTCGAAGTGAAGAGTCGCCGCGTCGGTGGCGCGAACTATCAAGTTCCCGTGGAAGTGCGCCCTTCTAGGCGTATGGCGCTGTCCATGCGTTGGATTCGCGAGGCAGCCCGCAAGCGCAGCGAAAAGTCGATGGATCAGCGTTTGGCCACGGAGCTAATTGAGGCGTCCGAGGGGCGTGGCGCCGCGATGAAAAAACGGGAAGAAGTGCATCGCATGGCCGAAGCCAATAAGGCGTTCTCGCACTTCCGCTTCTAATTTCAACCCTCCTGCACCGTCAGCGTAGGCTGGCGGCCAATCATTTCGACCAACCCGGCTAGGGATATCTGCGGTGGCCGGCTTAGAAAGATAGGTAATCCAAGTGGCTCGCAAGACACCCATTGAGCGATATCGGAACATTGGCATCTCGGCGCATATCGACGCCGGCAAAACCACGACTACCGAGCGCATTCTCTTCTATACCGGCGTCAATCACAAGATTGGCGAGGTGCATGATGGTGCTGCGACCATGGACTGGATGGAGCAGGAGCAGGAGCGCGGCATCACGATCACCTCCGCCGCCACTACGTGCTTCTGGAAGGGTATGGGCAACTACTTCCCGGAGCATCGCGTCAATATCATCGACACTCCGGGCCACGTCGATTTCACCATAGAGGTCGAACGCTCGATGCGCGTGCTCGATGGCGCCTGCATGGTGTACTGCGCCGTGGGCGGCGTGCAGCCGCAGTCCGAGACGGTCTGGCGTCAGGCCAACAAGTACGGTGTGCCACGCCTGGCCTTCGTGAACAAGATGGACCGTACCGGCGCCAACTTCTTCAAGGTGCATGACCAGATGCGCGAGCGCCTCAAGGCGAACCCCATTCCGATTCAGGTGCCGATCGGCGCCGAGGACAAGTTCGAGGGCGTGGTGGATCTTGTGAAGATGAAGGCCATCGTCTGGGATGATACCTCGCAGGGCACCAAGTTCACCTATGGCGAAATTCCGGCCGATCTGGTCGAGACCTGCAAGGTGTGGCGCGAGAAGATGCTCGAGGCCGCTGCCGAAGCTTCCGAAGAATTGATGAACAAGTACATCGAGGAGGGCGATCTTTCCGAGGAGGAGATCAAGAAGGCGCTGCGTCAGCGCACCATCGCCAGCGAAATCGTGCCGATGCTGTGTGGCTCGGCCTTCAAGAACAAGGGCGTGCAGGCCATGCTCGATGCCGTCATCGAATACATGCCGGCGCCGACCGACATCCCGCCGGTTAAGGGCATCCTCGAGAACGAATCCGTAGGGGAGCGCAAGGCTTCGGACGACGAGCCGTTTGCCGCCCTGGCCTTCAAGATCATGACCGACCCCTTCGTCGGCCAGCTGACCTTCTTCCGCGTCTACTCGGGGGTCATCAATTCCGGCGACACTATCTACAACCCGGTGAAGGGCCGCAAGGAGCGCATCGGCCGGATTCTGCAGATGCACGCCAACCAGCGTGAGGAAATCAAGGAAGTGCGCGCTGGTGACATCGCCGCCGCCGTCGGCCTCAAGGAGGCGACCACCGGAGAAACCCTCTGCCAGCTCGACAGGGTCATCACGCTCGAGCGCATGGAGTTTCCCGAGCCGGTGATCCACATCGCCGTCGAGCCCAAGACCAAGGCCGACCAGGAGAAGATGGGCATCGCCCTCAACCGCCTCGCCCAGGAGGATCCATCCTTCCGCGTGCGTACCGACGCGGAGTCCGGGCAGACCATCATCTCGGGTATGGGTGAATTGCACCTCGAGATCATCGTCGACCGCATGAAGCGCGAATTCGGCGTCGAGGCCAACATCGGCGCGCCGCAGGTGGCTTACCGCGAGGCGATTCGTAAGGCGGTGGAGCAGGAGGGCAAGTTCGTCAAGCAGTCCGGCGGTCGCGGCCAGTATGGCCACGTCTGGATCAAGCTCGAGCCTAACGAGCAGGGCAAGGGCTACGAGTTCGTCGACGCCATCAAGGGCGGCGTGGTGCCACGCGAGTACATTCCCGCGGTCGACAAGGGGTTGCAGGAAACCCTGCCAAACGGCGTGCTGGCCGGATTCCCGGTTGTCGATGTCAAGGTCACCCTGTTCGACGGCTCCTACCACGACGTCGATTCCAACGAAAACGCCTTCAAGATGGCTGCATCGATGGCCTTCAAGGACGCGATGCGCAAGGCCAGTCCGGTCCTGCTCGAGCCGATGATGTCGGTCGAGGTAGAAACTCCCGAGGACTACATGGGCAACGTCATGGGTGACTTGTCCGGCCGTCGCGGCATGGTGCAGGGTATGGACGACCTGCCTGGCGGCATCAAAGCCATCAAGGCCGAAGTTCCGCTGGCGGAGATGTTCGGCTATTCAACACAGTTGCGTTCCCTGACCCAGGGTCGGGCTACGTATACGATGGAATTCAAGCACTACAGCGAGGCGCCGAAGAACGTCGCCGAAGCCGTCATCAACAAGAAGTGATACCGTTCTTTAAGGAAATCGATCATGGCGAAAGGCAAATTTGAGCGTACGAAGCCGCATGTGAATGTGGGGACGATTGGGCACGTGGATCATGGCAAGACCACGTTGACGGCGGCGATCACGACGATTTTGGCGGCGAAGTTTGGTGGTGAGGCGAAGAAG
>JAGXSN010000071.1 GCA_018333815.1 Sulfuritalea sp.
GCCAGGGCCCGAACCGCCGGCGCCGGATTGCGGCCGACGACGTAAAAGCGGATTGCCGGATGGCGCCGGCGCAACTCGGGCAGGACGGCGGCGGCGAACCAGACCGCCGCATCGATGTTCGGCCAGTAGTCCATCGCGCCGGTGAACACGAGAGGGATTTCCGCGCTGTCGAACGGCGAGCCACGGGCCGGATCGGGCGCGAAATATTCGGCATCGACGCCATTGCCCATCGCCTCGACGCGTCCGGCGCATTCGGGAGCGGCTTGCAGAAACAAATCGCACTCGGCCGCGGTGACGAAAAAGGAATGCTTTGCGCGCGCGGCCACGGCACGCTCCCAGGCGAGCAGGCGCTCCGCCTCGCGCCGGTAGAGCCAGGACAGCGGCCAGCGCCGCGCGCCGGCATACTGGGCCCATTTCGCCGAGTCCATGTCGACGAAATCGACCAGGGTCGGCAGCCTGCCCATGTCCGGCACGTAGTCGGCCATCGCCGAGGAAAACACCACGGCGGCGCCCACTCCCGCCGTCGCGCAGACACGCTGCGTCCAGGCGTGCAGCCCGGCGTCGCGGTAATAAGGCAAGGACAAGGCCTCGCCCGTCAGCAGGCCGCGCAGGCTGCGCAGCCGGGCGCCGCGCGGCGACAGCCGGGCCACGTGCATGTCCGCGCAGTAGCCGCGCACCGCCTCGAGATGAACCGCGTCGGCCGGATCGTCGATGAAGGTGCCCAGATGAAGCCGGTGGCGCCGCGCCAGATGCTTCATCAGGTGGAAGGAGCGCAGCTTGTCGCCCTTGTCGGGCGGATAGGGCAGGCGATGGACGAGATACAGCAGGTCGGCCACGGGTCAGCCCAGGTTGCGCACGATCGGCGGCCCGAGGCGATTCGCGGCCCACAGGGGCAGGCGGCGCCAAGCGGCGATCAGCAGCCGGTATTTCGGGTTGTTCGGGTTGTGCTGCGGAATCGCGGCGCGCTTGTAGAGCCGGTATTCGTAATGCAGCGGGGTCGGTTCGAAGCCCCAGTTCCTCTTGAAGGCATGGGCCCCCGAACCGACCTTGCTGCGCCCGTAGTCGAACAGCTTGCAGCCGCGCGCGCAGGCGCGCCGCATCAGTTCCCAGTACTTGAAATCGTTGGCGGCAAGTTCGCGCGCGCGCGGCGCGTCACCGGCGTAGTACGGCAGCACCTCGGCGCGGAAGTAGAAGCTCAGCACGCTGCTGACCGGCACGCCCGCGACATCGACCACGGTCATCACCTCGCAGTCGCGGCCGAACTCGTGCAGCAGGGCATCGAAGTAGCGCCGCGGCAGGGCCGGCGTGCCGTGGCGGCGCACGTTGTCGGCATAGAGCGCGAAGAAGCGGCCGGCGTCGGCGTCGATCTCCGCGCGCAACCCGTTCTTGATGCTCTTCCTGACCATCGCGCGCTGCTTGCGCGGTATGGCGAGCAGGTTGGCCTCGTCGTCGCCCAGGATTTCCTTGCGGAACGTGACGTAGATATCCTGCCGGGGCCAGTCTGCGTGCCGCGCCGCGACGTTGCGGTATTCGAGATGGGCCACCCCGAGGGCGAGCGCCAGCTGCTCGGCCTCGGCCTCGAGCGCGGCGGCGGCGGCGGCATTCGAGGCGACGACGCCGCCGTACACGGCGAACGGCAGCGCGACCAGCGCATTGCCGAACAACCGGCTCTTGACCTGCGCCAGCGGCAGGACACCCTCGATGCTGCCGGCCCGCTCGGCATAGAGGAAGAATGTCGGATGACGAAACACCTCATGCAGGATCGCGCGCCAGCCGGCCCGATGGAAAAAGGTCGCGGCCGGAGCGCCGGCGACATAGGCTTCCCAGCGCGCCACGGCTTCGGCGTCCGCGCCTTCCAGACGCCGCACCCGCAGTTCCGTCCCGTTCATTCCGCGAGGAAAATCCGATCCATCCGCCCCCAGCGGAAATCGCCCAGCAGCCGGTCGAGCCGATCTTCCATGCGATGGAGGTTGAGATAGTGACGCAAGCGCGTTCTGGCGCCGATGCCGGGAATGCGCGGCTGGTCGACGTCGATCTCCCAGGGATGGAAGTAGAACACGGCGGGCTGGTCGTCGTGTCGATTGACGCGTTCGATCAGGCGGCGCGACAGCGCATAGGGCATCAGGCGGAAATAGCCGCCGCCGCTCGCCGGCCAGTTGCGGCGGAAGGCGCGCACCGTCGTCGGAGGAATCTCGATCAGATCCGGGTGGGGTCGGTGCGGGAAGCGCGGCGCCTCCGGCATGCCGTAATGGTCGTGCCGCACCGGATAGACGCTCGAGCTGTAGCGGTAACCGGCGCGCGCCAGCGCATCGAAGGCCCAGTCGCGGTTGCGGGCGTCGATCGAAAAGCTCGGCGCCCGGTAGCCCTTCACCTCCCGCCCCGAGATCTCTTCGAGGGTCTGCTTGGCGCGCCGGATGTCATCGTAGAAGTCCTCGGGCGTGAGATCGGTGGCGCGCTGGTGGCCATGGCCGTGGCTGGCCAGCTCGTGCCCCGCCGCGAGGATGTCGCGCACGACGGCGGGATGGCGCTCGGCGATCCAGCCCAGGGTGAAGAACGTGGCCTGCGCCCCGCGCCGTCCGAGCAGATCGAGAATGCGCGCGATATTGCGTTCGACGCGACACTCGCGCCGGTCCCAGTCGGCCCGCTCGATATAGGGCGCGAAGGCCGAGACCTGGAAATAGTCCTCGACGTCGACGGTGAGGGCGTTGATTTTCACGCCTTGTCGCCTCGCGCCCTGTCGGGCTTCTTTTCCGCTTCCTTCTCGACCCTGCCGCAACGCGCGGCATCGACGAGCTGCTGCATCACGCGCAGCATCAGGGTATTGGCGTGCTCGAGCCGCACCAGGCTGCGTTCCAGGCGCAGCAATCGGTCCGCGATGCGCCGGTTGCTGATGCTGGTGATCGATTTGCCGACTTCCGCCGCCGCGTTCTCGTCGATGGTCAGGGCGCCGGCCGCGGATTCGGCAAAACCGTTTTCCAGGGCCTGGGGAGCGATCAGCCGCGCGCCGACCGTCTGGGCGCCGGCGCCGACTTGCGCACCCATTTCATCGACCACCTCCTGGATCTCTTCCCTGCCGAAGGATTTCTTGTCGGCGAGAAAGCCCAGCAGCAGCAGACGGTCGCAGATCGCGTTGATGCGGCGCGGAACCCCGGCGCTGGCCCGGTGGATGGCATGATGGGCCTCGTCGTCGAACTTCGGTTCTCCCGTGGACCCGGCGCAGCGCAACCGGTGGTGGATATAGTCGCGCGTCTCGGCCGCACTCATGGGGCCGACATGACAGGCGGCGATCACCCGCTGGCGCAGCTGTTCCATCTGCGGGCCGAGCATGATGGCGCGGAATTCCGGCTGCCCGACCAGAAAGCTTTGCAGCAGGGCATGCGACTCGAACTGGAAGTTCGACAGCATGCGCAGCTCCTCGATGGCGCGCGGCGCCAGGTTCTGCGCCTCGTCCACGACCAGCAGGCAGCGCTTGCCGCGCCGCGCCACCTCGACCAGGAAGGCTTCCAGGGCGAGGATCAGGTCGGCCTTGGCCATGTCCTTGAAGCGCACGCCGAAAGCCGCGGCGACCATGCGCAGGATGTCGTCGGCATCGAGCTGGGTGCTCACCAGCTGCGCCGCGACCACCCGGTCCTTGTCCAGGCTGTCGAGCAGGCCGCGCACGATGGTCGTCTTGCCGGCGCCGATCTCGCCGGTGACGACAATGAAGCCCTCGTTCTGATGCAGGCCGTATTCGAGATAGGCCTTGGCGCGCCGGTGCTGCTTGCTGTCGAAATAAAACGCCGGATCGGGATTGAGCTGGAAGGGCTTCGCCTTCAAGCCGTAAAACGCTTCATACATGGGCGTTTCAGAAGGACGCGGTCAGGCTGCCGGTGATGGCGTTCTCGGTGTAGTCGGCCACTGCGCCGGCGCCGTCGAAATGGTTGCGGCGCAAACCGACGGAAGCGTTGGTTTTGGCGCCCAGCCGCGTCGAGTAGAGCAGGGACAGGGAGCGCAGCCGGCTGTCCTGGGCCGCGGCGTCCCCCTTGCTGCGCGAGGCCAGCGTGTTGAGCGTCAGGGCGCTGTGGGGCGTCAGCCGGTGCGCCCAGCTGGCCCCCAGGCCGGATTGCCGGATGTTCTGCGCCAGCGCGAAGTCGTTCAGAACGCCGACTGCGGGGCCGATTCTCTCGCTGCTGCTGCGCTGGGCCGAGAAGGTGACCGTGTTGTTGGCCCCGGTCAGCGCCACCGAGGCCTGCTGGCGCCGCTGAACGAAGGGCTGGGTAGACATGATGTTGCCGTAGATCAGGCTGTTCGCCGGAATCCCCGCCAGCTGCAACAACAAGGTGGCGGCCTGGGCGCGCTCGACCGGATCCGGATAGAGCGACGTCAGTTGCAGGAAGAGCAGATCGTAGGCGGTCGCTACCGGCGCCGCCGTGAATTGCTGGGCCGGCACGACCACGCTCTTGCTGTCGGTGATCCTCCAGGCGGTCAGCGCGGTGCGGTGGCTGAAATCGATCAGATGCCCGGTGCCGAAACTGCGCTGCTCCCTGGACAGCTTCAGGAGCGTCCGTTCCGTCGGCGCCCAGTCGAGCCCATAACCGCTGACCGTGCGCTTGCGCAGATCGAAATTGCTGTAGTTGTCGGACTCCTCGCCGGCCCTCACGTTGAACTTGAGCTGGGGATCGAAGCGGTATTCGAGCGTACCCAGCGTGCGACTGGACTCGAACTCGCGCCCGGCGAAACGCGAGCGCTGGTCTTCGGCGCTCACCGACCAGCCGAGCAGGGCCAGCGGGGTGTCCCCCGACAGCCGACCGCTCCAGGCCTGGGAATCCACCCCGGAACCGGTGGCATAGATGCCGCTGTCCGCGCTGGTCTGCGTGTTGCGGTAACGCAGCTCGTAGCCGACCCGGCCGCCGAGGAAACCCTGAACATAGGGCGACCACTGGAAGGAGCGGGTCTCGCTGCGGTTGCCGGTGACGAGCTCGTTGCCGACCGCCTGGGTGGCAAACACGGAAGTCGGGCTCTGGGCGACGGTCGCCCCGGCGTCGAGGAACAGCCACTGCTCGACCAGCTCGGCCTTGCCGGTGGCGGACAGCGCCTTCTGATCGCTGTTGTAGCGGCTTTCGTTGGCATAGAAATTCTGCTGCCAGCTGAAGTTGAGGCTGCCGCCGACGCGGCCGCCCTTGCCGTCGATGCGGAGCCCGGGGGTCACGCTGGTGATCAGATCTCCCTGTTTCCGCGTCTGGCCGGGACGGGCGTTGTCGGTCAGGGTGAGGGCGGCGCCGATGCTCGGCGTGATCTGCCAGCTCGGCTGGCCGGGGCCCGCCGCGGCATCTTCCTGGGCGTGGGCGCAGGCGATCTGGACGAGCAGGCCGACCGCGCCCGCGATCCAGCAGAAGGGTTTGAACCGGCCGGCCGAAATTCCGCCCTGCGGCCTCATGAATTCGCCTTCCTGGCATAGCCATACCCATAACCGTAGCCGTAACCATAGCCGTAGCCGTCGGGATGAGCAGAGGCCCGGTTCAGCGCGACCATCTTGACCGGACAGGACTCGATCGCGGCAACCGCATTCCTGACTTCGGCATGGGTGGTGTCCTCCGCCCTGACCACGAGCACCACCTGGCCCATGTGGCTGGCCAGCGCGCGCGCCTCGGTGGTCACCAGCAGGGGCGGCGAATCGAAGATGATGATCCGGTCGGGGTAGCGGCGCGCCATTTCGGCGAGCAGGCTGTTCATGGCCTCGCTCGCCAGCAGCTCGGTGGCGCGCGGATGCTGGGTGCCCGCCGGCAGGATCGACAGCTTTTCGATGTCGGTGCGCAACAGGACCCTGCCGAGATCGATGGCGCTGTCCGTCAGCACGTCGAGCAGGCCCTTTTCCCGACCGATGCCGAACACCCGGGGCAGGGAGGGACGGGCAACGTCGGCATCGACCAGCAGCACGGTGTGGTCCAGTTCCATGGCGATGCTCATGGCCAGGTTGGTGGCCAGAAAGGTCTTGCCCTCGCCCGGCATCGCGCTGGTGATCATGATCAGGTTGGCGTCCCGGATCGGCGCGGCGCCCTTGCCGGTGGCATTGCGCAGCAGCGGCCGTTTGATCACGCGCAGCTCGTCGGCGAGCTGGGTGCGGTCGCTGTCGGGCGTGACGATGCCATTGGCCGCCAGCACGGCGAGATCCAGCTTCACCTGCCGGGAAGCGGCCGCGGGAGGGTCGATTGCCGCGACCGCCGGCGCGACCGCGGCAGCAGGCGGGGCGGCTGCCGTCGCGCCAGCGCCGACTTGCGCTGCGGCGGCCCCGGACTCGGCCGGCAGGTCGGCCCCCGCGCGGCGCAGTTCCTCGAGACGTTTGGCGGCTTGTTCGATGATGTCCATGTCGCCTCAGGCTGCCCGGAAAATGATGATCGCCGCCGCCGCGATGGCCAGGACATAAACCGCCACGAGACCGGCCAGTCCCGCTGAGAAGCGCAGCAGGTCCCTGCGTCCGGCCTGGCGGTCGGCCGGCGTGACGATGGCGGATACCGAACCGAGCAGGGGCAAGCCGGATACCTGGCTCAGGCCCTGCGCGTCGAAAAAGGTCGGCCGCAGCTGGCTGGCCGCGAAGCTGGCGGCGAAACCCGCCGCCAGGGAACCGAGCAGGGCCACGACCAGCAGCACCATGCGGTTGGGGCCGACCGGGGTGCGCGACGCGTGGGGAGGATCGATCAACCTGAAATCGGCGACGCTCGAGATGTCGGTCATGCCTTCCGAGATCGCCGCCGACTCGCGGCGCTGAATCAGGCTGTCGTAGTTCCTCTTGTGAATGTCGTAATCGCGGTTGAGCTGCGTAAATTCGGCCTCGATTTTAGGCACGAGCTTGAGCATGCCGACGGCGCGGGAATATCTGGATTCATACTCGGCCACACGCACGCGCAGGGCGGCGACCGTCGCGTCGGCCTCGGTGAAGGCGACCTTCATCTGCTGATACGCCGGGTTGGCATTGATCGATACCGCCGCCGGATGCGCGGTCGCCACCTTCTTGCGCGCGGCGAGTTCCTGGCGCTTCTGCTCCTCGAGTTCCTTGATGATGCGACGCGTGCCCGCGACATCGGGATGCTGCTCGGTGAAGCGCTGCAGCAGGGCATCCAGATTGCGCTTTTGCGCGTCGATGCGGCCGTCGATTTCAGGGATCGCGATGGCCGACTCGATGCCCGCCGCCTCGGGCAGCAGCACCGGCTCCTCCCCGGCCAGTTGTCGCTTGATGGCCTCCCGACTGTTTTCCGCCTCGCGCAACTGGAGCCTGGCCTGCG
>JAGXSN010000072.1 GCA_018333815.1 Sulfuritalea sp.
CCTCGCTACCCTGCAGAAGCAGCACGCCGACCTCTTCCCCTCTCTCGTCCAGGTGTTCAAGGGCAACGTCCCTCAGCCCAGCTTCTCGGCGTAGCATCCTCAGCATCGACCTGAACAGTTACGATTTATCCGCATCACCATCAATCAGGCTTATGGGTCGGGGGAATGGGGCAGGTATGATTGGCGGAGAGGGTGGGATTCGAACCCACGGTACCTTTCAGTACGCCTGATTTCGAGTCAGGTACATTCAACCGCTCTGCCACCTCTCCGGCGCGCGGATTATATCCGCGCCGGCACGCGTCGGTAAGGAAAGTTCCATCGACACCCACCCGTTCCCCCGCTGGCGAATCCTGTTTTTGTGCCTGTTGCTTGCCGGATGCGACCGGCTCCTGCCCTTGCCCCCGCCCGGGACGGATCAGCCGCTGGTCGTCGGCCTGCTGGCCGATCCGCCGACGCAGGAGCCGGCGCCGCTCGTCGAGGAGATGGGAAGCCTGAGCCAGGAACTGGCCGGCCTTTTCGCCGAACGGCTCGGCGTCGAGATCCGCCCCGTGGCGGTCCCGGATCATCGGACGCTGCACGATCTGCTCGGCGCCGGCCGGCTCCATTTCGCGGTCACGGACGAGCCGCAATTCGGCAGCGCAACACCGGTCGAGCCGCAGCACGCAGTTCGGATCGAGTTTTCCGGGCAGCGCCACTATGCGCTGGTCTTTCCCGCCGCCGCGGCGGGGCTCCGTCGGCAGGCGGCGGATTTCATCGCGGCGTGGCGCGCCGATGGCACCCTGCGGCGGCTCGACGACCGTTATTTCGGCCATATCGGCCGCCTCGACAGCGATGATTTCGCGGCCTTCCTCGGCCATGTCCGCAGCCGCCTGCCGAAATACCGCAAGGATTTTCTCGACGCCCAGGCCATTACCGGACTCGACTGGCGCCTGCTGGCCGCGGTGGCCTACCAGGAATCGAAATGGGACCCGCTCGCCACTTCGCCGACCGGCGTGCGCGGCATGATGATGCTGACCGAGGAGACCGCGGACCGCATGGGCGTGACCAACCGGCTCGATGCGCGCCAGAGCATCCTGGCGGGGGCGGAATATCTGACGCTCCTGATGGAGGAGCTGCCCGCGGAAATCCAGGCTCCGGATCGCCTGTGGTTCGCGCTGGCCGCCTACAATCTGGGCATGGGGCATCTGCGCGGGGCGCGCAGCTTCGCTCCCGGCCTCAAGCGCGACCCGAATTCCTGGGTAGACATGCGTGAGGTTCTGCCCCTGATGGCGCGGCCGGAATACTACGCGCGACTCAAGAGCGGCCGTGCGCGCGGCGGCGAGGCGGTCATCCTGGTCGAGAACATCCGCAACTATCACGACATCCTGGCGCGGCTCGAGCCGGTCCATACGCCGCCCAGCCTGGGCGCCGCGACCAAAGCCGCGGCCCGATAAGAAGCCCGAGAGATTGCGCCGGGCATCACAAGTCGTCCGTGAACAGCCCATCTCAGGCCGGCCCGGCGTGAAAAACCGTCAGGCGGCGGCAATGCTCTTTTCTATTGCATCGGAAACCCAAGCGTTCAGGCTCTTCCCCTTCGTCTCTGCCACCATCGCGGCACGGGCGTGCAACTCCGGCGGAAGCCGCAAGCGGAACTGTCCGGAATATGGGTGGTTCGGTTCCCGGTTCAGCTTCCTGCAGGTTTCGAGGTAGTCATCGACGGCTTCCTCGAAGGCAGACCGAAGCTCTGCAACGCTTTCGCCGTGAAAGCCGATCACGTCGCGGATGCCGGCAACATGCCCGACAAAGCAGCCGTCCTCCTCGCTGTATTCCACGCGGGCCGCATAGCCCTTATGCGTCATCGTGTTCATGGCTTGACTCCGAGATTATCCAGAAATTGCCGCGCATCGCGCACCTGATACGGCTTCGCTTCCTTGGCCGGGTGCGGGCGGTGGAAGGTTCCGATGATTCCGTCCTTCTCGAACCGTACCCGAGAGCCGTTGCCCTCGATTCCCCGACAGCCAATTGCGATCAGGAGCGCCTCAATGCGCCGCCATTCAAGAGATCTGGAAACCGGGTCAGTGAAGATAGCGACCAAGGTTTTGCGATGCGTAGCATTCACACGACTGATGGTATCAAATAATGGAACCATGTCAACCAGTTTCTGTCGACAGTTCCTGTCGCGGACGGGGCTGGCGGCGCCCGGTGGCCAGCCGTTTTCAGGCCATCGGCCAGCGCAGGTTGCCGCCGAGTTCCTTCTCGGGCCGGCCGATGAAATAGCCCTGGGCCAGTTCGACGCCCATTTCCCGCAGCGCATCGAGCACTTCTTCCGATTCCACATGCTCGGCGATCACCTGGATGCCGAGGCTGGCGGCGAGTCGCCGGATGGTTTCGACGAAGGCCCGGTCCTTCGCGTTCTCCAGCATGTTGACAACGAACTCGCCCTCGATCTTGAGGAAGTCCACCGGCAGGCGGCGCAGATACTGGAAGGAGGAGAAGCCGGAGCCGAAATCGTCGATGGCCAGCTTGAAGCCCGCCATCTTCAGCTCGGCGACCAGCTTCTCCAGGACGATGATGTTCCGCACCGTGTCGCGCTCGGTGATCTCGAATACGATCTGTTCGGAAGCGATGCCGCAATCGGCGACCACGCGCCTCAGGGTGTGCAGGAAGTCGGCGAGCGAGAGGGCGCGCGGCGAGAGGTTGAGGAAGACGTAGCCGGCGTAGCTGCGGGCGGCCGCCGCGCGCAGGGCCTTTTCCATGACCAGGGTGTCGAGCCGGTGGATGATGCCCGCCTTCTCCGCATATTCGATGAAGCGGCCGGCCTCCATGTGCTTGCCTTCCAGCGCCAGCCGGGACAGGACCTCGAAGCCGACGACGCGACCGTCTCCCAGGCTCATGATCGGCTGGAAGAAGGGCTCGATGCGGCCCTCGTTGACGGCGTTGACGACCATGACCGTGGTCTCGGTCATGTCGCGGAACACCGCCGCGACATCCTCCTCGCCGGGGGCGCCGATCTGGTTCTTGCCGGCGCTCTTGGCCCGATATAGCATGTTGTCGGCGAAGAGGAACAGGTCCTTGGCGCTGCTGGCATGCAGCGGGAAGATGGCCAGGCCCATGGAAACGCTGCCGGAGACATGCTCGCCGCCGCTGACCGGCAGCGAGAGGGCGGCGACGCTTGCCATGATCCGCCGGGCCACCGTCACGGCCGCGTCCTGCATCACGTCGGGCAACAGGATGACGAATTCGTCGCCGCCGTAGCGGGCGAAGATGTCGCCCGGCCGGAGCACCTGCTTCACCGCATGGGCGAGGGCCTGGAGGTAGTGGTCGCCGACGGCGTGGCCGTAGCCGTCGTTGATCAGCTTGAAGTTGTCGATGTCGATCACCAGCAGGCCGAAGCTGAAGCCCTGCCGTCCGGCGCGCGCCACCTCGTACTCGAACAGCTCCTGGAAGACGCGGCGGTTGTAGAGGTCGGTCAGCGGGTCGCGCGTGGCGTAGTATTCCATGTCGCGCGTGTATTTGTGGATCGCCTTGACCGAGCCGACAACGTTGAGCATGGTGGACAGGATGCTGTCCATGACTAGGCGCAGGGTGGCGTCTTCCATCACCGAGCTGTTGACGCCGATGCCGACGATGCCGCCGATCTTGGGCTGATCGAGGATCAGCGCCTTGGTCTGGAGCGCGACGGCCCGGCTGTCGATCTCCATCTCTTCGCCACCGCCGGGTGGTACGTGATGGTACAGGGTGACATGCGCCAGGCCGGAGAGGCGGTTATCGGCCGCCACGACCGAGCGGACATGGTTCTCCATCATGGCGCGCGTCGCGGCGGAGGGCGGCCTGGCCCAGAAGACGTCCAGGTCGAACACCTCGTCGTCGACCCGGAACACCGAGAACAGCACGTGGGTGGTCATGACCGTATTGATTTCTGCCAGCATGCGGGCGATGTACTCACCCCAGTCGCGCACCACCTCCGAAGTGATGACGAACTTCTCGAGCAGGCCGATCTCGAATTGCAGTACATCTTTGTCCACGGCCACGACGCGCAGCTTTTCCACCAGTTCGCCCAGGTGGACGAACAGCCGGTTGAGTTCCTCGAAGCCGAGGTCGCGGCCGGCGAACCCGACATTCCGCAGGTCGGCGACGCCGTTAATCTCGGTGACGGCCGTGTCGACGATTTCGACCGACTGTTCCAGCCGGCGGTTGACCCGCCAGACCACGAGGGCGGCAACCGCCATCGCCAGCGGCGCCAGGACCAGCAGCCAGAGCATGAATTTCCTGTGGGCTTCGGCGAGCAGCGGCGCGAATTCCTGCCTCACCTCGATGATGCCCAGGACATCGCCTTCCTTGGCGACATCATGGCAGCGCAGACAGCGCTCGTTGGCCACAAGCGGCTTCAGGTAGCGCACGCCGCCGGCGGGGGTTTCGGTGACCGGCCGGCCGTCGACAAAGACCCGCAGCAGGGATTCGTCCATCGACGGCTGCTGGATCTTGCCGTAGTCGGCCTCCACCACCGGGCCGCGGTAGATCTGCACCGTGACGGCCAGGTCGCGGGCTGCGGCGTGCACGGCGGCGATGTAGTTTTCCGCCTGCTCGCGCTTCCAGCCGGCGTCCATCACCAGGAACATGCCGGTGAAGGTCACGCCGGCCAGGGCGGCGGAGGAGGCGCGGGCGTTTTCGCGCACCGTGTGGTCGACGATGCGGCCGGTGGCGAAATGGCTGACGCTGAAAAAGCCGACGGCCACAACGGCCGAAGCGGACAGGATGAAGGTGCGGATGCGCATGGTTCTGCCCAGTGGCGACGCTCCCCCAGACGGAAGCGCCCCATTGTAGCCGTGGCAGGGCAAATCGCGAACAGCGCCTCGATCAGGCGCGCGCTGCGCCGGTCCCTTTCGGGCGGGATCCCGGCCCGATCGCCTCGGCGCCTTCCAGATAGCCGCGCAAGGCGGCGGGCACCGCGACGCTGCCGTCGGCGCGCTGATAATTCTCCAGCACCGCCACCAGGGTGCGTCCCACCGCGAGGCCGGAACCGTTGAGCGTATGCACGGGACGCGGCTTCCCCCCTTTGTCCCGGCAGCGCGCCTGCATGCGCCGTGCCTGGAAGGCCTCGAAGTTGGAGCAGGAGGAAATCTCGCGGTAGGTGTTCTGCGCCGGCAGCCAGACTTCGAGGTCGTAGGTCTTGGCCGCCGAGAAGCCCAGATCGCCGGCGCACAGCGCCATCTTGCGATAGGGCAGCTCGAGCCTTTGCAGGATGGCTTCGGCGTGACCGGTAAGCGCTTCCAGCGCCTCCCACGAGACTTCTGGGGCGACGATCTGCACCAGCTCCACCTTGTCGAACTGGTGCTGGCGGATCATGCCGCGCGTGTCCTTGCCGTAGCTGCCCGCCTCGGAGCGGAAACAGGGCGTGTGGCAGACAAACTTGAGCGGCAGGCTCGCCGCGTCGAGAAGCTCGCCGCGCACGAGGTTGGTCACCGGCACCTCGGCGGTGGGGATGAGATACAGGGGGGTGGCATCGGCCCGTTCGATGCGGAACAGGTCTGCCTCGAACTTGGGCAGCTGGCCGGTGCCAAACAGGCTGTCGGGATTGACGAGGTAGGGCGCATACACCTCGGTGTAGCCATGTTCGCGCGTATGCACGTCGAGCATGAACTGGGCGAGCGCGCGATGCAGGCGGGCGATGTCGCCCGTCATCAGCGTGAAGCGGCTGCCGGCGATTTTGACGCCC
>JAGXSN010000073.1 GCA_018333815.1 Sulfuritalea sp.
CGCCGCCCGGGCCCGGCTGGGCCCGATCCGCGTCGCCGACCTGCGCTATCCCAACGGCTTCGCCGTCGGCGGCGCACCGGCAAACTCCGCACCGGCGCAAGGCAAGTCATGAGCAGGGACAGGAACCGCGACCTGATCGTCGGCCTCGACATCGGCACCTCCAAGATCGTCGCGCTCGTCGCCGAGACGGATGGCGCCGGGCAACTGACGCTCCTCGGCCTCGGCACGCAGGACACCCAGGACACGCGCGGCCTCAGAAAGGGCGTGGTGGTCAACATCGAGGCGACCGTCAACAGCATTTCCAAGGCCATCGCCGAGGTCGAGATGATGTCCGGCTGCCGGGTCAAGGAGGTATACACCGGCATCGCCGGAGGCCACATCAAGAGCAAGGATTCCAACGGCATGGCGGTGGTGAAGGACCGCGAGGTCACCCAGCACGACATCGCGCGCGCCATCGAGGCCGCCAACGCCACGCCGATCTCCGCCGACGACCAGATCCTCCACACCCTGGTGCAGGAGTTCATCGTCGACGGCCAGGACGGGGTCAAGGAGCCGATCGGCATGGACGCGCGGCGGCTGGAGGTGAAGGTGCACCTGGTCACCGGCGCGGTCACCGCCGTGCAGAACATCGTCAAGTGCGTGCGCCGCTGCGGGCTGGAGGTGATCGATCTGGTGCTGCAGCCGCTCGCCTCGGGCAATGCCGTGCTGACCGACGACGAGAAGGACGTCGGCGTCTGTCTCGTCGACATCGGCGGCGGCACCACCGACATCGCCGTCTTCAGCCAGGGCGCGATCCGCCACACCGCCGTGCTGCCGATCGCCGGCGACCAGATCACCAACGACATCGCCATCGCGCTGCGCACCTCGACGCAGGACGCCGAGGAGATCAAGCTGCGCTACGGCGTGGCGCTCTCCCAGCTCGCCGATCCCGAGGAGATGCTCGAGGTGCCCGGCGTCGGCGACCGCCCGGCGACCAGCCTGTCGCGCGCGACGCTGGCCGGCTTCATCCAGCCGCGCGTCGAGGAAATTTTCCAGAAGGTGCGCGAAGAACTGGTCAGAAGCGGTTACGCGCGCCTGTTGCGCGCGGGCGTGGTGCTCACCGGCGGCAGCGCCCAGATGCCCGGCATGACCGCGCTCGGCGAGGAGCTCTTCCACAACGCGGTCAAGGTCGGCCTGCCCCACTACAGCGGCAATCTGCGCGACATCGTGAGGAATCCGCGCTACGCGACGGCGATGGGCCTGCTGCTGGAAGGCGTGGCGCAGCGGCAGCGCGGCGGCAAGACGCCGCCGCTCGGCGTCGGGCAGGTGTTCGGACGCATGCGCGCCTGGTTTGCCCGCAATCTTTAGCTTACCGATGTTTTGCAACGACAAGGAGAGGCGAATATGTTTGAAATCATCGACAGGGATGCCAACGACACGATCATCAAGGTGATCGGCGTGGGCGGCGCCGGCGGCAACGCCGTCGAGCACATGATCCGCGCGGGGGTGGGCGGCGTGGAGTTCATCTGCTGCAACACCGATGCCCAGGCGCTCAAGCACTCGTCGGCCGGGGCCAAGCTGCAGCTCGGCCCCGGCCTCGGCGCCGGCGGTCGCCCCGAGCGGGCGCGCACCCACGCGCAGGCCGACCGGGAAAAGATCGCCGACCTGCTGCGCGGCGCCAACATGTGCTTCATCACCGCCGGCATGGGCGGCGGCACCGGCACCGGGGCGGCGCCGATCATCGCCGAGGTGGCGCGCGACCTGGGCATCCTCACCGTCGCCGTCGTCACCAAACCCTTCGCCTTCGAGGGGCGACGCGCCAAGGTGGCCGAGGAGGGACTGGCCGAACTGGCCCAGAACGTCGATTCGCTGATCGTCATCCTCAACGAGAAGCTCATGGAAGTGCTCGGCGAGGACATCAGCATGCTCGAGGCCTTCAAGGCGGCCGACAACGTGCTGAAAAACGCGGTCGGCGGCATTTCCGAAATCATCAACGTGCCCGGCCTGGTGAACGTGGATTTCGAGGACGTGCGCACCGTGATGGGCGAAATGGGCAAGGCGATGATGGGCTCGGCCGGCGCGGCCGGCGTCGATCGGGCCCGCCTCGCCGCCGAGCAGGCCGTCGCCAGCCCGCTGCTCGAGGGCATCGAGCTCTCGGGCGCCAAGGGCGTGCTGGTCAACATCACCGCCAGCAGCTCGCTCGGCCTCAAGGAATACCAGGAAGTGATGAACACCATCCATACCTACACGGCGCCCGACGCCACCGTGATCTGCGGCGCGGTGTTCGACGATGAGATGGAAGACCAGCTGCGCGTGACCGTGGTCGCCACCGGCCTCGGCAACAAGGCCAAGAGCCAGCCCAAGCTCGTCTATGGCGAAGGCCGCGGCCAGCGCACCGGCACCTACGATTTGCCGCCCGCCGCCGCCCTGTCTGCGCCGCCGGCGACCGGCGTCATGGACATCGCCGGGGGCAACGCCGCCGCGGGCAGCCTGGACGACTTCTTCACGCCCAACCCGCGCGGCGGAGCGCGCGACGGCCGGGCAAGGGATATGTCGAACATCGGCCTCAACGACATCGACATTCCCGCCTTTCTGCGCAGGCAGGCGGACTGAGCCGGGGCCCCCAGGGAAGCGCACGGGGGATCGCCTCCCCCCGTGCGTTTTTCATTTCCGCGCCGCGCTCAGCGCGTTGCTCAAGCGCACGTAAGTCTCGACCGGCAGCGTTTCGGCGCGTGCGGTCGGCGCGATGCCCTGCGCCTCCAGCCAGGACTCGCCGCCGAACCCCTTCAGGGTATTGCGCAGCATCTTGCGGCGCTGGGAAAACGCCGCCGCCACCAATCGACCGAACAAGGCCTCGTCAAGTGCCGTCTCGCCAGCGCCGAGTTTGCGTGGAATCATGCGCACGATGGCCGAATCGACCTTCGGCGCCGGATCGAAGGCCCCCGGTGGCACGACGAACAGCCGCTCCATGTGGAAGCGATATTGCAGCATCACCGAAAGGCGCCCGTAGTGGCCCGACCCCGGCGCGGCCACCAGGCGATCGACGACTTCCTTCTGCAGCATGAAGTGCATCTCGGCGACGCGGTCGGCGACCTCGGCCAGATGGAACAGCAGCGGGCTGGAGATGTTGTAGGGCAGGTTGCCGACGATCTTGAGCGGGCCCGCGCCCTTGAGCGCGCCGAAATCGAAGGCGAGCGCGTCGCCGGCGTGAATGACCAGCCGCTCGGGTGAAAAACGTTCGCGCAGGCGCGCGATCAGGTCGCGGTCGATCTCGACGACATGCAGGCAGTCGCTGCGTTCGAGCAGCGGCGCGGTCAGCGCCCCGAGGCCGGGGCCGATCTCGACGAGGGTCTCGCCGGCGCGCGGCGCGATCGCCTCGACGATCTTGCGGATGACGCCGGGCGAAACAAGGAAATTCTGACCGAACCGCTTGCGCGGTTGATGGCCTTGATGTGCCGTCATGCCGCCTTGCGTCGGGCCATGTCGATGGCGGCATCGACCGCGGCGAACAGGCTGGTCGGCGCGGCCTTGCCGGTGCCGGCCAGGTCGAAGGCCGTGCCGTGATCGACCGAGGTGCGGATGATCGGCAGCCCCAGCGTGACGTTGATGCCTGCCCCGAAGGCGGCATACTTGAGCACGCTCAAGCCCTGGTCGTGATACATCGCCAGCTGCGCGTGCGAGCCCGCCAGCACGTTTTTTGTAAACAGCGTGTCGGCCGGCAGCGGACCGACCAGGTCCATGCCCTCGGCCCGCAGCTTTTGCAGCACCGGCGCGATGACCTCGATCTCCTCGCGTCCCATGTGGCCGTCCTCGCCGGCATGCGGGTTGAGGCCGGCGACGAGGATGCGCGGCCGGTCGCAGCCGAATTTCGTGCGCAGATCCGCATCCAGGATGCGGATCGTCGTTTCGAGTTCCTGCGGCGTGATGGCCGCCGGGACATCCTTCAAGGGCAGATGGGTCGTCGCCAGGGCCACCCGGAGGCCGGCGCCGGCAAGCATCATCACGACGCGCGGCGTGCCGGTCTGGTCGGCGAGATATTCGGTGTGGCCGGTGAAGGGAATGCCGGCATCGTTGATGACGCCTTTGTGCAGCGGACCGGTCACCAGCGCGGCATACTCGCCGGAGACGCAACCCGCCAGCGCCCGGTCCAGCAGCGCGAGCACATAGCCGGCATTGCGCACGTCCGGCTTGCCGGGCGTACTCGGCGCCGCCAGCGGAATATGCAGGATCTCGAGTCCGGCGGCGCCGCGGCCGAGCAGACGCGCACGCTCCTCGACCAGTTGCCGGTCGCCCAATACGAGGATGCGCGCCGGGAATGCGCGCTCGGCCAGCGCCAGGCACAATTCCGGCCCGATGCCGGCGGGTTCTCCGGAAGTAACGACGATGGCGGGCAGATCAGTGTTCTTCAAGCCGGTACTCGACATAGGCGCGGTCGCGCAGCTGGCGCAGCCAGTCTTCGTAGGCCTCGTCGGACTTGCGCTCGCGCAGCGCCTGGCGCGCCAGCAGGCGCTTGCGCTCCGCGCCGGCTTCGGCGTTCTTGCGCTCCAGCACCTGGATCAGGTGCCAGCCGAAGGGCGAGCGCACTGGGGCGCCGATCTCGCCGGGCTGGAGCGCATCCATGGCGCGCTCGAAATCCGGCGCCGTGTCGCCCGGATAGAGCCAGCCGAGGTCGCCGCCTTTCGCCGCCGTCAGATCGTTGGAATGCACCCGCGCCAGCTCGGCGAAATCGGCACCGTGGTCGAGCCGCTCCTTGAGCCCGGCCAGCTTGTGGCGCGCCTCCTCGTCGGAGACCAGTTCGCTCGGGCGGATCAGGATGTGGCGCGCGCGCGTCTGGCGCATCAGGACGCCGTCGACCCTGCCGCCCTGGCGTTCGATCAGCTTGACGATGTGGAATCCCGCCGGGCTTCTGAGAATGGCGCTGACGGCGCCGGGCTGCAGGCCGGCGACCGCCTCGGCGTAGATCTGCGGCAACCGGTCCGCGGGACGCGGCGCCATGATTCCGCCGGCAAGGGCATCCGGCACCTCGGAAAAGCTCGCCGCCACCTGGCCGAAATCCCGGCCTGCGCCGATCTGGGCCAGAGCCTCCTCGGCCCGCGCGCGCAGCTGCGCCAACCGCGTCGCATCGACCTGTTCGGGCACGCGGATGACGATGTGGCCGAGCGTGACGACCGCGGCCTGGTCGCTCTGGCCGGGATCGGCGAGGTAATTGTCGATCTCGGCGTCGGAGACGACGATGCGGTTCTCGACCTCGCGCTCGCGCAGCCGCGCGAGGGTCATCTCGGTGCGGATGTCGGCGCGAAAGGCCGCCCAGGCGATGCCGTCGCGCTCGAGCGCGGCGCGGAACTCGGCGAGGGACAGGCGGTTGTTCTCGGCGATGCGGCGCAGCGCGGCATCGAGCTCGGCATCCGCGATGCGCAGGCCGGTGTCGCGCGCCAGCTGCATCTGCAGCCGGTCGATCACCAGGCGCTCGAGCAGCTGCTGTTCCAGGACGGCGCGCGGCGGCAGGGGGGTGCCGCGCGCCTGCAGCTGCCGTGTCACCGTGGCATAGCGCTCGCGCAGCTCGTTGAGGGTGATCGCCTCGTCATTGACGACCGCCACGACGCGATCGACGGCGATGGGCTGGCGCGGCTGCGCGGCGACGGGTGCGGCCAGCAGCGCGAGGATGACGATGACGGATGGGAGTCGCATGTTCAGTTTTCGGCGAAGACCGGGTCGGCGGTCGGCTGGTTGATGACGCCATAGCCGGGGATGCTGCGGCGCAGGAGCTGCATGGGATTGGATCCGATGCGCGAAAAATCGTTGAGTTCCAGCTGGAAGAATAGCGCGGTCGTCGGCTGGTCGGCCAGCGTCGCCATGCGCTGCGCCACGAAGCGGCCGACCCAGCAGCCGGCATCGTACTCGACGCCGGCGATGATCTCGATCACGCGCCGCTCCTTGGTCGAGTAGTTGTAGCGTCCGACGCCATGCCAGCCGCCGGACAGCGGCCATTGCGCCGACAGGTCGATCTGGCCGAGCAGGTCGCGCGCGTAGCGGTAGCTCGCATTGACGACCTTGCCCGCCGCCGGGCGGTAGCGGCCGCCCAGGGCGAGGCGTTCGGTGCGCGCGTCGCGCGGGTTGTATTGCCAGCCGAGGTCGGCATAGACGTGCGGGAGCACCTGGCCGGCCAGCGCCGCCAGGATGTCCGCAGAGCGCTCGGTGCGCGCGATCTCCCCCGGGTAGGTCACGCTCTGGGTGCTGAAGTAATAGCGCGTCCCGAGCGTGGCGCGCAGCAGATCGTCGCCCGTGGCCGGATCGATGAAGCGCGTAGTCGCGGCGAGCGTCAGTTCGTTGGCGTCGCCGACCCGATCTCCGCCCGCGTAGCGGTTCTCGGCAAACATCTGGGCGAAGCCGAAGCCGGCGATGCCGGTGTCGAACACCGGGATGCGGCTCTGGTCGCGCGCGGGCACGCGCAGATAGTAGGCGCGCGGCTCGAGCGTCTGGATCAGCGCCCGGCCGAACCAGTCGGCGGTTGCGCGCTCCATGACGAAACCGCCATCGACGCTGAAAATGGGTACGACGCGGCTCGGGTTCTCGGGCACGCCGGCCCACCGGGCGGCCGCCGGATCGTCCTGGCCGGGCCGATCGAGCCGATCGAGGGTGTAACGGGTCGAATGGATGCCGATCTTCGGCGTCAGCGCGAACGCCGCCGTCGCCAACGGCAGCGAGAGTTGCGGGTAGAGCGTGGCGCGCCTGCCCACCAGGAAGCGCGGATGATCGAAGCTGACATGCTCGGCGTTCAGGTTGAAGACCAGGCCGCGCGGCAGGTCGTAGCGGAATGCGCTCGCGGTCAGCTGGGGCAGGCGCTGGTAGGGCGCCGTCAGGTCGCCCAGGGTCTGGTAGGTCTGGAGATTGAGGACCGCGTTGTACCAGGGGCCGTGGTAGGTCAGCATGCCCTGGCGCAGCAGGTTGCCCTGCGCCACCTGCGCCACGCGGGTGGACAGGTCGCTGAAATAGTTGCCGTCGGAGACGCCGTTCAGGTTGAGATTCGCCGTGAAGCCGCGCCCGAGGTGCTGGGCATGCTGCAGCGCGTAGCCATAGCGGTCGCGGTTGGCCACGTTGTCGCCGGGCAGATATTCGAGGCGGATCTGTCCCCGGTCGGGCTGGGCGGGCTGGGCGCGATTGACCGGGGTGTCGAGCAGGTAGCGGAATTCGGTGTTGATCTGCAGGCCGCGGCGCGTCATCACGCGCGGCGTGATCGTCGCATCCATGTGGGGCGCGATGTTCCAGTACCAGGGCGTGGCGAAGTCCAGGCCGCTCTTGCTGGTCGAGCCGAAGGTCGGCGGCAGGAAGCCGCTTTTGCGCTGGTTGTTGAGCGAGAAGCTCATCCAGGGCCAGTAGAAGATCGGGGTGTCCATGAAGCGCACCACGGCGGCGCGCCCCCGGCCCTCCTCCCGGACGTAGTCCAGGTCGAGTTCCCCGACCTGGATCTCCCAGTCGCGCTGCGCGGGCGGGCAGGTGCTGAAGGTCGCATTGCTCAGGAAGTAGCGATCCTCGCCGCGAAACTCGAGGACATCCGCCCTGCCGCTGCCCTGCACCGGCGGGCGGTCGAGCAGGCGTCCCGTGGTCGCCAGCACCGCGCCGCCCTCGGTCACCGCCGGCAGCCCGAGCAGGGTCAGGGCCGGCTCGGGCGTGGGCGGCGGCAGATGGCTGATCGCATAGACCGGCTCGACGAACTC
>JAGXSN010000074.1 GCA_018333815.1 Sulfuritalea sp.
CGCAGCGGGCGCACCCGCCGGCTTGACTGCCGCCGCGCTGTCGATGCGCGCGATCAGGTCGCCGGAAACGACGCTGTCGCCGTTGCCCTTGAGCACTTCGACGAGCACGCCCGACGCGGGCGCCGGCAGTTCGAGGACGACCTTGTCGGTCTCGATGTCGATCAGGTTCTCGTCGCGCGTCACCGCATCGCCCACGTTCCTGTGCCAGCTGACCAGGGCCGCCTCGGCGACCGATTCGGACAACTGCGGGACCTTGACTTCGATCAGCATGATAACGTCTCCCGAAGGGCCGTCCCGAGGGGGACGGCGCCCTCCGTGGGGGCAGCGAATGCAATGCGCGTGGGGGCCATGATTGTTCTCCTACTTGAAAGCGCCGAGAGCGGCCTCGACGACGGCTTTTTGCTGTTCCGCATGCACGGCCAGGCTGCCCACCGCAGGCGACGCCGAGGCGGGACGCGAGGCGACGTGCAACGACTGGCCCTTCTTCACCAGCTGCACCAGCCGGTGACGCTTGGCATACCAAGCGCCCTGGTTGGCCGGTTCCTCCTGGCACCAGACGAGTTCCTTCATCTTCGGGTAGCGGGCGATCTCCTCTTCGAGACGGCGATCGTCCAGCGGATAGAGCTGGGGCGCGCGCAGGATGGCGACATGATCGAGCTGGCGCTCGTTGCGGGCCCTGAGCAGATCGTAATAAATCTTGCCGCAGCAACAGATCACGCGGGTGATCCGCTTCGGCTCGTGCGGGAAAACCTCGCCGAAAATGGTCTGGAAGGTGCCGTCGGTCAGGTCGGCCAGGCTCGAGGTCGCCTCCTTGCTGCGCAACAGGGATTTTGGCGTGAACACGACGAGCGGCTTCCTCTGCTGGCGCAACATCTGGCGGCGCAGAAGGTGGAAGATCTGGCCGGGGGTGGTCGGCATGCAGACCTCCCAGTTGAAATCGGCGGAGAGTTGCATGAAGCGCTCGATCCGCGCCGAAGAGTGCTCCGGCCCCTGCCCTTCGTAACCGTGCGGCAGCAGCAGCACCAGGCCGCAGGCGCGCCCCCACTTCGCCTCGCCGGCGGCGAGGAACTGGTCGATCACCACCTGGGCGCCGTTGGCGAAGTCGCCGAACTGCGCCTCCCAGACCACCAGCTCTTCCGGCGCCGCCGTGGCGTAGCCGTATTCGAAGGCCAGCACGGCTTCTTCGGACAACACCGAGTCGTAGCACTGGAACAGGCCCTGCGATTCCTGCAGGTTCTTGAGCGGCCACCATGTCCCCTCGTCCCATTTCTCGCGGTTCTGGTCGTGGCAGGCGGCGTGGCGATGAAAGAAGGTGCCGCGGCCGACATCCTCGCCGGAGATGCGCACCCCGTAGCCGGCCGCCAGCAGCGTGGCGTAAGCGAGATTTTCCGCCATGCCCCAGTCGATCGGCAGCCTGCCCTCGATCATCAGCCGACGATCGTCGATGATCTTCTGCACGCGCGGGTGGAGCAGGAAGTTCGGGGGCGCCTCCACCAGGCGCCGACCGAGACGCTGCAGCTCGGCCGGCGCCACGCGCGTGTCGCATAACTCGGTATAGCGGTTGCCGATATACGGCGTCCATTGAGCTGCTCTCGAGGTCTTGAAGTCGGTGATCACCGGGTCCTTGAGATGGCGCCCGGCATCGAGCGCGGCACGGTAGTCCCTGATCATCTGCTCGTCCTCGCCGGGCTGGATCACGCCCTGGCCGAGAAGCTTCTCGGCGTAGAGTTTGCGCGTGCCCGGATGGGCGTTGATCCTCTTGTACATCAGCGGCTGGGTCACCATCGGCTCGTCCTGCTCGTTGTGGCCCAGCTTGCGGAAGCAGACGATGTCGACCACCACATCCTTGCCGAACTCCTGGCGGAACTCGAACGCCAGCTGGACGACGAAGGCCACCGCCTCGGGATCGTCGCCATTGACATGGAAGATCGGCGCCTCGACCATCTTGAAGATGTCGGTACAGTAGAGCGACGAGCGCAGGTCGCGCGGATCGGAGGTGGTGAAGCCGATCTGGTTGTTCACGACGATGTGCACCGTGCCGCCGGTGCCGTAACCGCGCGTCTGGGAAAAATTGAGCATCTCCTGGTTGACGCCCTGGCCGGCGACGGCCGCATCGCCGTGGATCAGCACGGGCAACACCTCTTGCTTGCCTTGCTCGCCGCGATGCACCTGGCGCGCGAAAACCGAGCCGGCCACGACGGGATTGACGATCTCGAGATGCGATGGATTGAAGGCGAGCGTGAGATGCATCGGTCCGCCCGGCGTGGCGACATCGGAGGAATAACCCATGTGGTACTTGACGTCGCCGGCGATCAGGTCGCCTTTCTTCTTGCCTTCGAATTCGTCGAACAGCATTGCCGGCTGCTTGCCGAGCGTATTCACCAGCACGTTGAGGCGGCCGCGGTGAGCCATGCCGATGACGGTTTCCTTGATGCCGCGCGAGCCCGCCACGCGGATCAGCTGGTCCATGGCCAGGATCGCCGACTCGCCACCCTCGAGCGAAAAGCGCTTCTGGCCGACATAGCGGGTATGCAGATAGCGTTCCAGCGTCTCCGCCGCGGTGATCGTCATCAGGAAGCGCCGCCGCTCCTCGCCCGAGTAGCGCGGCTGGGCGCGCGGCGGCTCGAAGCGCGCCTGGATCCAGCGCTTCTGCTGCACTTCGGCGATGTACATGTATTCCGCGCCGATGCTGCCGCAGTAGCGCAGCCGCAGCGCCTCGAGGATCTCGCGCAGCGTGGCCTCCTCCTTGCCCACGGCGAAGGAGCCGGTGCGGAAAGGGGTCGTCAGGTCGGCTTCGGTGAAGCCGTAGGTGGCCGGCTCCAGCTCCGCCACCTCCGGCCGCGGGTGGCGTTTCAGGGGGTCGAGCTGGGCCCAGCGGTTGCCGAGAAACCGGTAGGCATTGATGATCTGCAGCACCTTGGTCTGCTTCTCGGCGGCGGCGGCGCGCGGCGCACCCCGCTGGACGCCTGCGCGGGCGCGCAGCGCGAAACCGCCGATCACCGGCGCATGGGGAACGTCCGCGCCCTGATAGGCGCCGGCGCCGGGCAGGTTGGCCAGCTTGTCGAAATAGTCTCGCCACGCCGTATCGATCGAACCCGGATTATCGAGATACTTTTCATAAAGTTCCTCGATGAACGGCGCGTTGGTTCCGAAGAGATACGAGTTGGACAACATCTGGTTCATCCCGGCATCACCCCTGTTTATGGCTATGGACGAAAAAAATGGCCGCCGCCACGGTTGTTCACGCAAGCGGCATTCAGCGCGCCGTCACTTCAGGCACCTCGCGCTTGACTGCGCCCAGGTAAAGCTGGCGCGGCCGGCCGATCTTCTGCTCCTTGTCGCCGATCATCTCGTGCCACTGCGCGATCCAGCCGATGGTGCGCGCCATGGCGAAGATGCCGGTAAACAGTTTGGTCGGGATGCCGAGCGCGCGCTGCACGATGCCGGAGTAGAAATCCACGTTCGGGTAGAGCTTCTTTTCGATGAAATAGTCGTCCTCGAGGGCAATCTTCTCGAGCTGGATCGCCAGCTTGAAGAGCGGATCATCGTGCAGGCCCAGCTCGCCCAGCACCTCGTGGCAGGTTTCGCGCATCAGCCTGGCGCGCGGGTCGAAGTTCTTGTACACCCGATGGCCGAACCCCATCAGCTTGAAGCTGTCGTTCTTGTCCTTGGCGCGCTTGATGTACTCGCCGACGCGCGAGACGTCGCCGATTTCCTCGAGCATCTGCAGGCAGGCCTCGTTGGCGCCGCCGTGCGCCGGGCCCCACAGACAGGCGATGCCGGCCGCGATACAGGCGAACGGGTTCGCGCCGGACGAGCCGGCCAGGCGCACCGTCGAGGTGGAGGCATTCTGCTCGTGATCGGCATGCAGGATCAGGATGCGGTCGAGGGCGCGGGAGAGGACCGGATTGGGCTTGAAGTCCTCGCAGGGATTGGCCAGCATCATGTAGAGGAAATTCGTCGCGTAATCGTAGTCGTTTTTCGGATAGACGAACGGCAGGCCCATGTTGTAGCGGTAGGCCATCGCCGTGATGGTCGGCATCTTGGCGATCAGGCGCAGCGCGGCGGTCATGCGGTGATCGGGGTTCTTGATGTCGAGCGAGTCGTGGTAGAAGGCCGACAGGCCGCCGACCACGCCGACCAGCACCGCCATCGGGTGGGCGTCGCGGCGGAAGCCCTGGTAAAAACGCGTCAGCTGGTCATGCACCATGGTATGGCGGCGTACGCGCGCAACCCATTCGTCATACTGGCTGCTGTTCGGCAATTCGCCGTTCTTGAGCAGGTAACAGACCTCCATGAAATCGCACCGCTCGGCCAGTTGCTCGATGGGATAGCCGCGGTAGAGCAGTTCGCCCTGGTCGCCGTCGATGTAGGTGATCGACGACTTGCAGGCCGCCGTGGACATGAAGCCCGGGTCGTAGGTGAAGGCGCCGGTCTGGGCATACAGCTTGGAAATGTCGATCACGTCCGGACCGATGGTGCCTTCATAGACCGGAAACTCGGCGGTCTTGCCGTTGAAGGTCAGGGTTGCGGTGCGTTGCGTCATTACAGTCTCCCGTAGAGATATTCGAAATCAGTTGCCGGCGGGCTGCCGCAGCCGGGCGACCATGTCCCGCAGGGCCGGGTCGGTGCTGGCGCGACGGCCGCTCAGCAGGTCCCACAGGTCGTGGTCTTCCAATGCCAGCAGGCGTTCGAGCTGCGCGGCCTGCCCCTCCCCCAGGATGTCCGGTTGCCGCTGCCAGAAGCGTTGCAGCACCAGATCGAGTTCGAGCAGCGCCCGCCGGCTGTGCCAGCGCAACTTTTCCGTGCGGATGCGCTGCGGTTCGGCGGTCATCAGATGGCTCTCCTGACCATCATGTCCTTGATCTTGCCGATCGCCCGGGTCGGATTGAGCCCCTTCGGGCAGACCTCGATGCAGTTCATGATAGTGTGGCAGCGGAACAGGCGATAGGGATCCTCGAGGTTGTCGAGGCGCTCGCCGGTGGCCTGGTCGCGCGTGTCGGCGATGAAGCGGTAGGCGGCCAGCAGACCGGCCGGACCGACGAACTTGTCCGGGTTCCACCAGAACGACGGGCAGGCGGTCGAACAGCAGGCGCACAGGATGCACTCGTAGAGGCCATTGAGTTCCTCCCGATCCTCCGGGCTTTGCAGCCGCTCGCGCTCGGGCGGCGGATCGTTGTTGATCAGGTAGGGCCTGATCGAATGGTACTGTTTGAAGAACTGCGTCATGTCGACGATCAGGTCGCGAATGACCGGCAGGCCGGGCAGCGGACGCAGCACGATGGGCTTGCCGTCCGGGAAGCCGGCAAGATCGGCCAAGCAGGCCAGTCCGTTGCGGCCGTTGATGTTGAGCGCGTCAGAACCGCAGACGCCCTCGCGGCAGGAACGGCGGAAGGCGAGGGAATCATCCACGGCCTTGAGCTTGACCATGGCATCGAGCAGCTTGCGGTCGGCGGCATCCACCTCGACCGCGATGTCCTGCATCCAGGGCTTCCGATCCTGGTCCGGATCGTAGCGGTAGATCTTGAACTGGAGAGTGCGCGTGGTCATCGTCGGTCCCGATCAATAGGCGCGCTTCTTGAGCGCGATGGTGTCGACCGTCAGCGGCCGCAGGGTCACCGACTTGTAGTCAAGGCGACACCCTGTCCCGTCCGGGTCCTTGTACCAGAGCGTGTGCTTGAGCCAGTGCGTGTCGTCGCGGCCGTTCGGATGCTCGGGCGTATCCGGCGCGTCGTCGCGCACGTGGGCGCCGCGGCTCTCCTTGCGGGCCTCGGCGGACACCATCGTCGCCACCGCCACCTCGATCAGATTGTCGAGTTCGAGCGCTTCGATGCGGGCGGTGTTGAACACCTTGGACTTGTCCCGGATTTCGGTGCGCTGGACATCCCGTTGCACCTCAATGATCCTCTGCACGCCCTCCTGGAGGAGGTCGGCGAAACGGAACACGCCGGCATGCTTCTGCATGGTGCGCTGCATCGCCAGATGGGTTTCGTGCACGCTGGCGCCGTCCTTCTGCGTGTTGAGGCGATGCAGCCGCTCCTGCGTCCGGTCGAAGGCGTCGGCGGGCAGTTCCTTGTGCGCCTGGGTGGATTTCTTCAGCTCATCGACCGCGGTCTCGCCGGCCGACTTGCCGAACACCAGCAGGTCCAGCAGCGAGTTGGTGCCCAGTCGGTTCGCGCCGTGCACCGAGGCGCAGGCGCACTCGCCGGCGGCGTAGAAGCCCGGCACGATCTCGTTCTGCGTGCGCTTGCCCGGCACGACGACCTGGCCATGATAGTTGGTCGGAATGCCGCCCATCTGGTAGTGGCAGGTCGGCACGACCGGAATCGGCTCCTTGAGGGCGTCGACGCCGGCGAACTGCAGCGCGATCTCGTGGATGCCCGGCAGCCGCTTCATGATCGTCTCGGGCGGCAGGTGGGTGATGTCGAGCAGGACGAAATCCCTGTTCGGCCCGCAGCCGCGGCCTTCGTTGATTTCGGTGACCATCGCGCGCGACACCACGTCGCGCGAAGCGAGGTCCTTGGCATTGGGCGCATAGCGCTCCATGAAGCGTTCGCCGGCGCTGTTGCGCAGGATGCCGCCCTCGCCGCGCACGCCCTCGGTGATCAGCACCCCGGCGCCGGCGACGCCGGTCGGGTGGAACTGCCAGAACTCCATGTCCTCGAGCGGGATGCCGGCACGCGCCGCCATGCCGAGGCCGTCGCCGGTGTTGATGAAGGCGTTGGTCGAAGAACGGTAGATGCGGCCCGAGCCGCCGGTGGCGAAGATCGTCGCCTTGGCATGGAAGGCGAAGATTTCGCCGGTTTCCATCTCCATCGCGGTGACGCCCAGCACTTCGCCCTCGGCATCGCGGATCAGGTCGAGCGCCATCCACTCGACGAAGAACTGCGTGTTGGCCTTGAGGTTGCGCTGGTACATCGCGTGCAGCATCGCATGGCCGGTGCGGTCGGCGGCGGCGCAAGAGCGGCGCACCGGCTTCTCGCCGAAGTTCGACATATGACCGCCGAACGGGCGCTGGTAGATGCGGCCGTTGTCGAGGCGGTCGAAGGGCATGCCGTAGTGCTCGAGCTCGATGACGCACTCGTTGGCCTTCTTGCACATGAACTCGATCGCGTCCTGGTCGCCGAGCCAGTCGGAACCCTTGACGGTGTCGTACATGTGCCAGTGCCAGTGGTCCTCCTCGGAGTTGCCCAGCGAGGCGGCCACGCCGCCCTGGGCCGCGACGGTGTGCGAGCGCGTCGGGAACACCTTGGTCAGCACGGCGGTCTTGAGGCCGGCTTCGGACAGCGAAATCGCGGCGCGCAGGCCGGCGCCGCCGGCGCCGACAATCACCGCATCGAATTTGCGGACGGTAACCTTTGCCTTCATTTCCAGTCAAAGCCTCCAGATGATTTGCGCCGCCCAGCCGGCATAGCCGACCAGGGCCACCAGGGTCAGGGTGTGCAGGGCGAGCCGGATGCCGGCGGGCTGGACATAGTCCATCCAGATGTCGCGCACGCCGACCCAGGCATGCCAACACAGGCTGACGACGAAAATGAAGGTGGCGAAGCGCATCGGCCCGCCGGACAGGAAGGCCTGCCAGCTCGCCGCGCTCGCGCCGGCGCCCATGAGGAGCGCAACGGCGACGATCAGCGCATAGACGGCCATCACCACTCCGGTAATGCGCTGGACCAGCCAGTCCATCAGACCGTAATGGGCCCCGACGATCTTGCGCTTCACCATAGCAGCGCTCCCAGAACCAGGGTCAGCAGCAGACTCGCGCCGAGCACCGCCTTGGCCGAGGCGCGCGCCTGCACCTTCTCGACGCCGACATGAACATCGATCAGCAGGATGCGCACACCCATGCAGAGGTGATGCAGGAAGGCCCACAGCAGACCGATCAGCAGCAGCTTCACCAGAGGATTGGCGACGATCTCCCGCAGCGTCCCGAACTGCTCCGGAGAACCCAGGGACAGATCCAAAAGCCAGATCAGAAAGGGCAGCAGCAAAAACAGGCCGAATCCGCTAATGCGATGCAATATCGAGGCAAATCCTGCCAACGGTAGTTTTATTTGAAATAAATTCAGATATTTGGGACGCTTTCTGATCAGATCGCTCACGATATCCCCTTGCTGTGTTGTTGCATTGCAGAATGTTACACCTCGGGTGCGTCTGCGGCTGGCCGAAACGAGATCAGCCCAGTTCGTTGAAGTAGCAATGGGCACGGGTCGAATACAGGCCGCGTCGCCATTCGACCGGACGGTCGCCGTAGGTGAAACTGGTGCGTTCGACCGACAGGAGGGGGCTGCCCTCGGCCACCCGGAGCAGATCGGCGCTGGCGCGATCCGCCGCCACTGCCCGCAAGCGTTCCTCGGCACGGATCATGCGGACGCCGAACCTGGCCTCGAACAGGCTGTAGAGCGAAACCTGGGATTCCTTGAGGACGTCCAGCGTCAGTCCGGCGAAGATTTCGCCGGGCAGATAGATCTCGTCCAGAACCACGGGGTTGTCAGAAAACTCGAGCACCCGCCGCACGATGATGATCGGCTCGCCCGGCCGGATGCCGAGAACGCGCACCGCCTCGGGACCCGCCTTGGCGCGCCAGCATTCGAGCGGCACGCTTTTCGCGTGCTCGTTCGCGCCGGAGAGGGGAACCAGACGGAGAAAGCGGTAAAAAGCGCGCGGATCGCTGTGACTGGCGACGAAAGTGCCCTTGCCCTGACGCCGGACGAGCAGATTCTCGGCCGCCATCTCGTCGACCGCCTTGCGCACCGTCCCCTGGCTGACATTGAAGCGGCTGGCGAGCTCCACCTCGCTCGGAATCGCTTCCCCCGGCCCCCACTCCCGACTGGCCAGCGCCTGCAGGATCAGATCCTTGATCTGACGATAGAGCGGACTGAACGTCGGGGAATCCACGGGGCCGGGCTGGGTCATGACGAAGAATTGAATCACAAAAAACTAATGACGTCCACAACATATATCTTATATATGTTATATGATAGATATTGACACGGCGCAACAACCGGCCTTATGATTTTGGCCGACCTTCTGCAACCATCCTTCAAGGAGTTACTCCCATGACCCAGGCTCCCGTCCGCGTTGCCGTCACCGGCGCCGCCGGACAGATCGGCTACGCCCTGCTGTTCCGCATCGCATCCGGAGAGATGCTCGGCAAGGATCAACCCGTCATCCTCCAGCTGCTGGAACTGCCGGTCGACAAGGCCCAGGCTGCGCTCAAGGGCGTCATGATGGAACTCGAGGACTGCGCCTTCCCCCTGCTGGTCGACATGATCGGCGCCGCCGATCCCAAGGTGGCCTTCAAGGATGCGCAGCAGGCGCTGCTGGTCGGCGCCAAGCCGCGCGGCCCGGGCATGGAGCGCAAGGATCTGCTGCTCGAGAACGCCAAGATCTTCACCGAGCAGGGCAAGGCCATCGATGCGGTTGCCGCCCGCGACGTCAAGGTGATCGTCGTCGGCAATCCGGCCAACACCAACGCGCTGATCGCGATGAACACCGCGAAGAGCCTGCCGCAGTCCGCCTTCACCTCGATGATGCGCCTCGACCACAACCGCGCCATCTCCCAGCTCGCCACGCGCACCAAGGCTTCCGTCACCGACGTCAAGAACATGGTCGTCTGGGGCAACCATTCGCCGACGATGTATCCGGACATCCGCTTCGCCACCGTCGGCGGCAAGGCCGCCCCCGGCCTCGTCAATGACGACGCCTGGTACAAGAACGAATACATCCCGAAGGTCGGCAAGCGCGGCGCCGCGATCATCGAGGCGCGCGGCCTTTCCTCCGCCGCTTCCGCCGCCAACGCCGCCATCGACCACATGCGTGACTGGAACATGGGCACCAATGGCGAATGGGTGACCATGGGCGTGGTGTCCGACGGTTCGTATGGAATTCCCGCAGGCATGATCTACGGCATGCCCTGCACCTGCGCGGGCGGCCAGTGGAAAATCGTCAAGGGCCTCGAAATCGACGCCTTCTCCCGCGAGAAGATGGACGCGACCCTCAAGGAACTCGCCGAAGAGCGCGACGGCGTGAAACACCTGTTCGCCTGAGCCCTGACAACAGCACTTCATCCGACCGATTTTTTAATCCCTCGCCCTCCGGAAAGGGGATGCCATGAAACGTCTTCTCGCAGCTTTTGCACTCGTCGGCGCCGCATCCCCGGCGCTGCAGGCCCAGGAAATCTCGCCGGGACTTTGGGAGATCGTCGCTGAAGTGAAGATGCAGGGCTCGGTCATTCCGCCCAACAAGTTCACCCAATGCCTCACGGCCCAGGACATCGCCGCCGGCGTCCAGTACGGCGTGATCGAAAAGGGCAAATGCACCACCAGCAACCTGAAGAATCTCCAGGGCAAGATCAGCTACGAGTTGTCCTGCGCCGCCAACGGCGCCCGGCTCACCGGCACCGGTACGGGCACGATGTCCCCGACCAGCTTCGCCTTCGAACAGAGACTGCACATGATCCCCGACCAGGGCATGGGTGAAATGCATTTGATCGTAGCCGGCCGCCGTCTCGGCGATTGCCAGTAATTCCGCCTGAATAGGAAGACGCCCCCATGCTCGAAGCCTACCGTGCCCATGTCGCCGAACGCGCCGCGCTGGGCATCCCGCCTCTGCCGCTGACCCGGCAGCAGACCCGGCAGCTGGTCGAACTGCTGCTGAATCCGCCCAAGGGCGAGGAAGCCTTCCTCGTCGACCTGATCACCTGGCGCGTACCGGCCGGCGTGGATGATGCCGCCGAGGTCAAGGCCAAGTTCCTCGCGAAAGTCGGCGCCGGCGAGACGGCATGCCCGCCGATCTCGCGCGCCAAGGCCACCGAACTGCTCGGCACCATGCTCGGCGGCTACAACGTCAAGCCGCTGATCGACCTGCTCGACGATGCCGAAGTCGGCGCCGTCGCTGCCGCGGGCCTGAAAAAAACCCTGCTGATGTTCGATGCCTTCCACGATGTCGCCGACAAGGCCAAGGCAGGCAGCGCGAATGCCAAGGCCGTGATGCAGTCGTGGGCGGATGCCGAGTGGTTCACCGCCCGTCCCGAAGTGCCGCAAGCCCTCAAGCTCACCATCTTCAAGGTCACCGGCGAAACCAACACCGACGACCTGTCACCCGCCCCGGATGCGTGGAGTCGCCCCGACATTCCGCTGCACGCGCTGGCCATGCTGAAGAACCCGCGTCCCGGCATCGAGGCTGACAAGGCCGGCGAACGCGGCCCGATCAAGCAGCTCGACGCCCTCAAGGCCAGGGGCAACCTGGTCGCCTATGTCGGCGACGTGGTCGGCACCGGCTCCAGCCGCAAGTCCGCGACCAACTCGGTGCTGTGGTTCACCGGCGAAGACATCCCCTTCGTGCCGAATAAGCGTTTCGGCGGCGTCTGCCTCGGCAGCAAGATCGCCCCGATCTTCTACAACACCATGGAAGATGCCGGCGCCCTGCCGATCGAGCTCGACGTCGGCCAGATGGCCATGGGCGACGAAATCGAGCTGCGCCCCTACGAGGGCAAGGCGCTGAAGAACGGCGCCGTCATTGCCGAATTCAAGGTCAAATCCGATGTCATCTTCGACGAAGTGCGTGCCGGCGGCCGCATCAACCTGATCATCGGCCGCGGCCTCACTGCCAAGGCGCGCGAATTCCTCGGCCTGCCGGTCTCCACCCTCTTCCGCCTGCCCAAGAATCCCGTCGATTCCGGCAAGGGCTTCTCGCTCGCCCAGAAGATGGTTGGCCGGGCGTGTGGACTACCAGAGGGCAAGGGCATCCGCCCCGGCACCTATTGCGAGCCCAAGATGACCTCCGTCGGCTCGCAGGACACCACCGGCCCGATGACGCGCGACGAACTCAAGGATCTCGCCTGCCTCGGCTTCTCCGCCGACCTGGTCATGCAGTCCTTCTGCCACACCGCCGCCTATCCGAAGCTGGTCGACGTCAAGACCCACCGCACCCTGCCCTCCTTCATCACCGCGCGCGGCGGCATCTCGCTCAAGCCCGGCGACGGCGTGATCCACAGCTGGCTCAACCGTTTCCTGCTGCCCGACACGGTCGGCACCGGCGGCGACTCGCACACGCGCTTCCCGATCGGCATCTCCTTCCCGGCCGGCTCGGGCCTGGTCGCCTTCGCCGCCGCCACCGGCGTCATGCCGCTCGACATGCCCGAGTCCGTGCTGGTGCGTTTCAAGGGCACGCTGCAGCCTGGCATCACCCTGCGCGACATGGTCAACGCAATACCCTACCAAGCGATCAAGCAGGGCCTGCTGACCGTCGAGAAGAAGGGCAAGAAGAACGTCTTCAACGGCCGCATCCTCGAGATCGAGGGTCTGCCCGACCTCAAGGTCGAACAGGCCTTCGAGCTGACCGACGCCTCCGCCGAACGCTCCGCCGCCGGCTGCTCGGTGCGACTGAACAAGGAGCCCATCGTCGAGTACCTGCGCTCGAACATCACGCTGATGAAGTGGATGATCGTCGAAGGCTACGAGGACAAGCGCACCCTCGCCCGCCGCATCAAGGCCATGGAAGACTGGATCGCCAACGGCACCCTGCTCCAGCCCGATGCCGACGCCGCCAACCACGCCTATGCCGCGGTGATCGAGATCGACATGAACGAGATCAAGGAACCGCTGCTGGCCTGCCCCAACGACCCGGACGACATCAAGCCGCTGTCCGCGGTCCAGGGCGACAAGATCGACGAGGTGTTCATCGGCTCGTGCATGACCAACATCGGCCACTTCCGCGCCGCCGGCAAGATTCTCGACGGCAAGTCGGACATCCCGACGCGCCTGTGGATCGCCCCGCCGACCAAGATGGACGCCATGATCCTCAACGAGGAAGGCTACTACTCGGTGCTCGGCAAGTCGGGCGCGCGCATGGAGATGCCCGGCTGCTCGCTGTGCATGGGCAACCAGGCGCAGATCAGGAGGGGCAGCACGGCGGTGTCCACCTCGACCCGCAACTTCCCGAACCGGCTCGGCATCGACACCCGCGTGTATCTGTCGTCCGCCGAACTCGCCGCCGTCGCCGCACTGATGGGCAAGCTGCCCACCGTCGCCGAGTACATGGAGCAGGTCAAGACGCTAGAAGCCAAAGCCGCCGATGTTTATCGTTATATGAACTTCGACCAGATCCAGGACTTCAGGGAAATCGCGGACACCGTCACGGCATGACTGACGCATTGCTCAACGGTGACGGCGATCCGCCGGAACCCAGGCGCCCTGCCCACAAGGCGGGGCGTTTTTCCTTCCGGCCGCCGTCCCGCCGGGGCCGACTTTTCCGCGCCGCGCGCGCGACATGTGCCGGGGTGTTGCTCGGTCTGGGCGGGCTCGGCCTGTCTTCTCTCTCCGCCCAGGCCGGGGAGAGTGGCGCCACCTCGGTGTTTCCCTCGCAACAGCACCCCTTCCGGTTGCGCGCCCTTGCCGGTCCGCTGGAACATCCATGGAGCGTCGCCTTTCTTCCCGACGGCCGCAAGCTCGTCACCGAGCGCCCGGGACGCCTGCGGCTCGTGCATGCCGACGGCC
>JAGXSN010000075.1 GCA_018333815.1 Sulfuritalea sp.
GTTCTGGGGCATCGCGCCCAGCTTTGCCTTCGTCGCCGAACCGCAGACCAATGGCGTTGCCGAACGGTTCAACAGAACGCTCAAGGAACAGGTGTTCCATGGCCGCGTCTTCAAGAACCTCGAAGAAGTTCGTGTCGCCGTGGCCGAATTCAAGGAACGCTACAACTGCCATTGGCGTCTCGAAAAAATGGGCTTCATGTCACCCCTTGAAGTCCGTCAGGCTCATGCCATGCGAAAGGCGGCCTGAGTTGCAAAAGCGTGTCCAGACAATCGGAGCCGGTACACCACCGAGTTCAGCAAGCTGGGCCGCCTCCCCGTGCTCAAGGCGCGCATGAATGCGGACCTGCACATGGCCGAGGACCTGAAGAACACCGGCAAAGGCAACCTCTTCGTCATCTTCGGCGAGCCGGATATTTCGCTGCTACCGCAGGACGACGGCAAGATGCGTATCAAGGTAAATGGCGTCGACGTGTTCAAGCCGCAAACCGGCGAAGTAGTCAGCAACGGCGCCGACGGCATCGCCTGCTGGTTCATCGATACCGACTACAACGAAGAAAGCTTCTTCGTCCGCCACGCCTATTTCCTCGGCGCCAACGACCCCTACAGCGCGCTGAAGACCACGCTGAAGGCGGAGATCGATCAAGAAGCCTGGGCAACCCTGAACAGCGACACCTCGCGGCCATTCGAGAAACCAAAGTCCGGGCGCATCGCGGTGAAGGTCATCAATCATCTCGGGGATGAGGTGATGAAGGTATTCAGGGTTTCGTAACGTGTTACGCTAGCCTAGCTATGAGTGAATCTGAGTTTAAATTGCCGAATCCGCCTATCGTGGAGGCGGTTATAGATATCGAGTGCGATTTGCCACCAGGACAGCAAATCGCAGACCTTGAGGAGCGGGCATTGGGCGTCTTTCGTGACGCTTACCCCAAGTTCAGAACACAGGCTTTTCAGGAGCACCAGATAGATGTGAAGCCCGGTGAAGCGCCTGTGCTTTCGGTGAAACATGGGGTTCAAGCGCTGCAATTCCTACAGGATGACGAGAAGCAACTCGTCCAAGTCAGAGTTCAGGGCTTTTCATTTAACAGACTTGCCCCATATACCAGCCTGGACGATTACCTGCCAGAGATCGAACGTACCTGGCGCCTGTATGTGGATTTGACGAATCCTATTCAGGTGCGTCAGATTCGAGTACGTTTTATCAATCGAATTCTCCTTCCCCTCGCCGAGAAGGGTGTCGATTTGGACCATTACTTTACGGTTGCTCCGCACTTACCAGACGAGGACAATCTGGTATTCATGGGTTTTCTTAATCAACATGCCGCAATTGAGGTAGGGACCGGCAATCAGGTCAACATAGTTCTTACTGCTCAATCTCCTGAAGGCAATTGGCTACCAGTCATATTCGATAATAGTGTTGTAGACAGCAGCACTTGCGACGCAGAAGATTGGCCACGAATATTGGCGAAGATTCAACTGTTGCGAGACTTGAAAAATCGCGTTTTTAGAAGGACATTGACAAAGGCATGCTTAGACCTATTTCAGCAACAACCGTAGGCATTTGTTGTATCGGCTATGCCGCATTGAATGCGTACGCCCAGCCCGGCAGCGCGGTCTCGGTCGAGGCTCAAACCGTGACAAGAGCCGCTTCCGCTTTGATGAAGTCCGCTGAGGATTCCCAGGCGATTTTTAGCGAAAAATCCTCTTCCATTTCGCAGCTGGGAGAGCTTGCCGATGAGTGCAGTGCGCAAGGGTGGGATGGGTATGATGCAGCACCCATAGATGCAATCGCGCTAATCAACGCACAGAATTTCCTGCGTGCATTGCCAAGCGGGACCGCGCTTCCAGAGTTTGCTCCCGAACCGGACGGCTCGATTTCGTTAGACTGGATTCAGTCGCGGTATCGTATATTTTCGCTGAGCATCGGCCCCAGCAATCGATTGGCGTATGCATGGCTGGATGGAACAGACAAAGGGCATGCTGTTGCCCATTTTGGCGGGTCGATTGTTCCACCGCGCGTGCTGGCGGGAATCAAGTCGATTGTGGGCGATAGTAATGCTCCCATCCGGATTGTCTGATCATGTTGATGATGAGGAGGAACTAGCCAGGTTCCTCCATCAGAGTAGCCTCTTCACCACCACGATCGTCAAGCCTGCGGCTTTATTGCCCAATCCAAAAGACCGCGAAACATCGGTGTCCCGTCATGGCCGAGAGCCACGAGAAGCCCTTTGGGAGATTGGGTTGGCAGTGGCGGGGACTCGGAAACTTTATGGCGCCGCCGTTTTCAAGGCCAGTGATGTCCGAAACGCTCAACTGGAAGTGTCAGCTGACGAGCCACCTCCTCGCCACGCCGTAATCAAGCATTGGCCGTGGATTGATAGCGATCCCGAACTTCAAAAAGCAAAGCAGAGAGAATTGGCTCTACTGATTTCGAGTGCTAGCGGGCCACCGCTGCTCTGTTGAGCATCGCGGTTATCAGGATGGAATTCCGCATCGCCGACACATTCACCGACAGCCTTGCTCGCCTGACCGGCGAGGAACAGAAGGCCGTCAAGACGACGGCGTTCGACTTGCAGCTCAACCCCGCCAACCCCGGCATGAGCTTCCACAAGCTCGACAAGGCGAGGGACAAGAATTTCTGGTCGGTGCGGGTCGGCAGCGACATCCGCTTGATCGTGCACAAGAGCGACGCCAGCCTGCTGCTCTGCTACGTCGATCACCACGACAAGGCATACGACTGGGCAGAACGTCGGAAGCTGGAAGTACACCCGAAGACGGGCGCCGCGCAGTGGGTCGAGATACGCGAGACGGTGCAGGAAATCGTGGTGCCGGCGTATGTGCAAAGTGCGGTGCAGGCGGAACTCGTTCTGGCGCCACAGCCGGCGCCCGCACTCCCGCTGCTGTTCGCCGACAGGACCGACGATGAACTGCTCGGCTATGGAGTGCCCGCCGAGTGGCTGGATGACGTGAAGAAGGCCACCGAGGACACACTGCTGGCCTTGTCCGATCATCTGCCCGCCGAGGCAGCCGAGGCGCTGCTGGAACTGGCGACGGGTGGCAAGCCCCGCGTGCCAAAGCCCACGGCGGCGGCGAATCCCTTCGACCATCCCGATGCACAGCGCCGATTCCGAGTGATGAGCAATGTGGAGGAGTTGCAGCAGGCGCTCGATTTCCCTTGGGAAAAATGGACTGTATTCCTGCACCCAGAGCAACGGCAGTGGGTGGAGCGCGACTACAACGGGCCGGCGCGGGTTTCCGGTTCTGCCGGTACGGGCAAGACCATCGTCGCCCTGCACCGGGCCGCGTATCTTGCGCGCACGCATGCCGACGCGCGCGTGCTGCTGACAACCTTCTCCGACACCTTGGCGAGTGCGTTGCACACCAAACTGAAGCGACTGCTGGCGCATGAACCGCGTCTTGCGGAACGCATCGATGTTCATTCGCTGGAGGCCATCGGTCTGCGGCTCTACAAAGCCCATGTCGGCCCGGCGGCGATTGCTGGCCGCGAGGGGGTGCGCGAGTTGCTGACTGAGGCCGCCAACGCGATCGGCGGCCACAAGTTCGGCCGGCATTTTCTGCTGACGGAATGGGAGCAGGTGGTTGATGCGTGGCAGCTGTCTTCGTGGGAAGGGTATCGCGACGTGGCGCGCCTCGGCAGAAAGACACGGCTCCCGGAAGCGCAGCGCGCGGTACTGTGGTCGATCTTCGAGCGGACGTGGGCGGGGTTGCGTGAACGCAATCTGATCACGCAGGCGGAGCTATTTACCGCACTGGCTGCCGCGTTCTCGAACAACAAGAACGTGGTGTTCGATTTCGCGGTGGTGGATGAGGCGCAGGACATCGGCGTGGCGCATCTGCGCTTCCTTGCCGCCTTGGGCAGCGGCCGGCCCAATGCCTTGTTTTTCGCCGGCGACCTCGGGCAGCGCATCTTCCAGCAGCCGTTTTCGTGGAAGGCACTGGGCGTCGACATCCGGGGGCGCTCGCGCACCTTGCGCGTCAACTATCGGACCTCCCATCAAATCCGCACGCAGGCGGACCGGCTGCTTGGCCCGGTGGCGACCGACGTGGACGGCAACAGCGAAAACCGCAGCGATACCGTGTCGGTGTTCAACGGCCCGCCCCCGGTGATTAGAACCTTCAAGGACGAAGGCGCGGAAATCAAGGCGGTCGGCAACTGGATCACGGAATGCGCCGAGGCCGGGATACTGCCGCACGAGATCGGCGTGTTCGTCCGATCTGCGGCGCAACTGGACCGCGCCCGCGCTGCGGTGGAGGAATCGGGTCTGGCCTTCAAGATTCTGGATGAGCACGTCGAGACCAGTGGCGATCAGGTCTCGATCAGCACCATGCACCTCGCCAAGGGGTTGGAGTTCCGCGCCGTGGCGGTGATGGCCTGCGACGACGAGATCATTCCCTTGCAAGAGCGCATCGAGACGGTGGGCGATGATGCCGATCTGCAAGAGGTGTATGACACCGAGCGGCACCTGCTTTACGTCGCCTGTACGCGGGCGCGGGATCAGTTGCTGGTGACGAGCATTGAGCCGGCGTCCGAGTTCCTCGACGACATGCGGCTCTGACCGGGCGGTAAGCTTTGACCGCTCCGTCACGGCGCTTGCAACAACCCCGCAAGCCCCGCGCCGTCGCTACCGCGTCGCGGACTCCACCACGCCGTCACGCGATAAAACCGCGCCACGGCTTTCGTGCCTTCGCTCACCGCCGTCCCTCCTGCCCCGCCGCCGCTGCGCCACTGCGCCGGCCAGCGGTAAGGCTGCTCGCCGGCTTGCGGCTTGCCGGCGGCTACCGCTGAGCCGCCCCCGATTTTTCTGGACACGAATTTGGGGTTAAATCGTGTCTGAAAAAGGAGTTGGGAAATGGTGAAGGAATCGAAAGTGGAAGGGGTTGCGCCGGG
>JAGXSN010000076.1 GCA_018333815.1 Sulfuritalea sp.
CCCGCCACCTCCGCGTGCAGGCGTTGCAGGGCGGCGCGGCGGGCGGAATCCGGATCGGCGTCGCCACCGGCGAGAGCGCCGACCTGTTCCTTCAGCAGACTTTTTTCTTCCTGTTGCTGGGCCAGGGTTTTCTCCAGCCGTTCGGTCGCGCGCATGCCGGGTTCGATCCAGAGGCCGTAGCCCCCCAGC
Organism: Sulfuritalea sp.; assembly: GCA_018333815.1. Classification (GTDB taxonomy): domain Bacteria; phylum Pseudomonadota; class Gammaproteobacteria; order Burkholderiales; family Rhodocyclaceae; genus Sulfuricystis. Next base: position 190 of record JAGXSN010000076.1, read on the forward strand.
AGGATGGCCAGCGGGACCGCGACGGCGACCAGCGCCTTCTCGCGCGGCCGCAATGCGGCGAAGCGTTCCGACCATCCCTGCCAGCGCTTGCGCAGATCGCTCATCCCGGTCTCCCGACCGCTGCTGCGTCCGCGCCGGCGTCGGACTTGAGCGGCGTCAGCGTGAATTCGTGGAATGGCGCCTTCTGCGCCGGCGCGCCGGCGACCGGTTCCAGCTTGCCTTCGACCAAATCGAGCGCGGCGAAGGCCCTTCCCCGAAATGCCGGTTCCCGACTCAGGCGCCGCAGGTAATCGGGCAGCAGCGCGGGATCGACCGTGCGCCCGCGGATCTCGATCCGGTCGCCCGCCGCATCCCAGCTGAAACCGGTGATCCACACGCCCGTCATCGACTGACGCGCCAGGCCGCGCAGGGGCTCCGCGAACGGCGGCCGGCCTTCGGCCACCTTCCGCCGCAGAATTTCCAGCACCTGGTTGCGCCCTTGCGCCGCCAGGCGGGTCTCTTCCAGTTCCGCCGCGATGCGCGGATCGGCCTGCCGCTTTGCGCCGTGCTGTCCGAGGACGCGCACCTGTTCGCGCAGTCCGTGCAACTGTGTCTCCCCCGCGGCTGCCCGATCCGCCAGCCCGGGCAGACCGGCGCGGGTGGCAAAACCGGCGGCGGCGACGAGCAGCAGGGCAAGGAGGGCGCCGAGAACGACGTTGCCGAGCGCGAACCAGTCGCGCTTCCTCAGCAGAGCGGGATCGTAGAGATTGATGTGACGGGCCATGGCGCGCTCAGTCCCTCAGGGCTGCGCCGAGCGCGAGCCAGCCTTCAGCCTGCGCCGCACAGTCGGTCAGGTCGGCAGCGGCGCCGCAGTCGAATGCTTCGGCGAGGTTGGCCTCGACCAGCGGCAGCGCCAGGTTGGCCCGCAGATAGTCGAAAAACGCTTCGCCGCCTGGGAGCGGGCCGACCACCAGGCGCGTCAGGCTGATTGCGCTGTAGTTGCGATCGAAATTGTCGAGCGAGCGCTGGATGTCGAGCAGGACGCGCTCGTGCAGCGCGCCAGCGTCCCCCGCGACGAGGTCCGCGGCGCCGGCCTCGATGTGGCGCGTCATGTAAAGCTCTCCCCGGAAACTGACGGTGAGCCGGCCCCCGCGATGATCGAAGCAAAGCAGCACCAGCCCACGGCTGGCTTCCTCGAACAATCCGGCCAGGTTGCGCTGGGTCAGGTCGGGAATGTCGATCGCCGCCAGGTCGATCCGGGCGTCCTGGAACAGCCGGATGCGCGGCTGCAGGACATCGTGGCTGGCGATGGCGACCCACAGCTGCGGCGGACGGCCGCCGACCCCCGGAATCTCGACCAGATCGATGCCGGCCCGCTCGACCGGGAAGCTCACCATCTCCTTCAGGCGCCAGCGCAGCGCCTCGCGCAATTCCGCGGGCGCAAGTTGCGCGGCGTTGGCCGGCACATCGATCTGCACGAGCTGGTATTCGCCCTCGCCCAGCAAGGTGGTGCAGCGGCCGCGGCCGAGCCGCCTGGATTTCCTGAGGCGCTTGAGGGTTTCCAGCTCGCTCCCCGCCCGCGCAAAAGTCTCGCAGGCGAGGACCTGGGGGCGTCCCGCGGGCGGTCGCGCGACCTCGGCCACGGTCACCCGATCGGCGCCGAAAACCACCGCAGTCCAAGCCGCGCCGCCCGTCCCGTTTTCCCCCAACGCCATCTCCGCACCCGATTCACCGTGTCCCCGGAGTCTAGTGGCGCCCCCGCCGCGGGAATGGCCAATAAGAGGGAAAAAAGTCTGCCAGATATACCCCGAAAGATGAAGGGCAAAGTCGGCGCTGGCGGGACGGCGCCGCCAAGTGCCGGCGCGCTCGGGGCGCTTACCTGAAACCGATGATCGGCTGATCGACCGCGAGGCTTTCGCCCGGCTTGGCCAGCAGCGCATCGACGATGCAGTCGCGCTCGGCCTTCAGCACGTTCTCCATCTTCATCGCCTCGATCCTGGCCAGCACCTCGCCGGCCTTGACCTCCCGTCCGGGGACGACCGCAATGTGCGTCAACAGGCCGGGCATCGGCGAGAGCAGGAACTTGCTCGTGTCGGGCGGCGCCTTCTTCGGCATCAGGGTCAGCAGGCGGGCCGCGCGCGCCGTCAGCACCAGGATGTCGGCCTGCGCACCCCAATGGAACAGGCGGTATTTCAGTCCGCGCCGCTCGACCTGCATGCAGAACGGCGTATCGTCGAACCCGCCCCGGTAGAGCGGCTGGCCGAATTGCCAGTCGGTGCGGACGGCATGGTTCTCCCCGCCGCAGCTCACATCCCAGCCGCCCGGCGCAGGAACGACGCAGACCTCGTGATCCGGGCCGTTTTCGAGCCGTACGACGAAATTCGACTCCGGTCGGTATTCGTGGCCGGGCATCTGGCCGGAAATCCCCGCGTTGCGTTCCAGATATTGGCGGTGCATCGCGGCGGCAACGGCAACCAGCATGGCCGGATCGTCGTGCGGCGCCATCGAGGCGTCGAAGCCCTTGGGATACGACTCGGCGATCAGCCCGGTGTTGAAGCGGCCCGAGACGAAGCGCGGATGCTGCATCAGCGCGGCCTGGAAGGAAATGTTGGCGGCCACGCCGCGGATCACGAAGGCGTTGAGCGCGGCGCGCATTTTTGCAATCGCGGCATCGCGCGTCGGTGCATGCACGATCAGCTTGGCGATCATCGAATCGTAGTACATCGAGATCTCGCCGCCTTCATAGACGCCGGTGTCGACGCGCACGCCGTGGGTCTCCTCGGGCGGCACGAACTTCACCAGCCGCCCGGTCGAGGGCAGGAAGCCGCGGAAGGGATCCTCGGCGTTGATGCGGCACTCCATCGCCCAGCCGTCGATCCTGAGGTCTTCCTGCTTGAACGAGAGCTTCTCGCCGGCAGCGACCCGGATCATCTGCTCGACGAGGTCGAGGCCGGTGATGCATTCCGTCACCGGATGCTCGACCTGCAGGCGCGTGTTCATTTCGAGGAAGTAGAAGCTCTTGTCCTTGCCGCCGACGACGAACTCGACGGTGCCGGCCGACTGGTAGTTCACGGCGCGGGCCAGCGCCACCGCCTGCTCGCCCATCGCTTTTCTCGTCCGGGGGTCGAGGAAGGGGCTCGGCGCCTCCTCGATGACCTTCTGATGGCGGCGCTGGATCGAGCATTCGCGTTCGTGCAGGTAGACGATATTGCCGTGTGCGTCGCCGAGCACCTGGATCTCGATGTGGCGCGGCTCCTCGACGAACTTCTCGATGAAGACGCGGTCATCCCCAAAAGCATTTTTGGCCTCGGTCTTGCACGAGGCGAAGCCCTCGAAGGCTTCCTGGTCGTTGTACGCGACGCGCAGGCCCTTGCCGCCGCCGCCGGCCGAGGCCTTGATCATCACCGGATAGCCGATGCCCTTGGCGATCTCGACCGCCTGCTCGGGGGTGTCGATCGCGTCGTTGTAGCCGGGGATGGTATTGACCTTTGCTTCCAGGGCAAGTTTCTTCGACTCGATCTTGTCGCCCATGCGCGCCACGGAGTAATGCTTGGGGCCGATGAAGACGATCCCTTCCGCTTCCAGCCGCTTCGAGAAGGTGGCGTTTTCCGAGAGGAAGCCGTAGCCCGGATGCACGGCCTCGGCGCCGGTCTGCCGGCAGGCGGCGATGATCTTGTCCATCGCCAGGTAGCTGTCCTTCGACGGCGCCGGGCCGATGCAGACGGCCTCGTCGGCCAGCTCGACATGCAGGGAATCGCGGTCGGCTTCCGAGTAAACGGCAACCGTTGCGATGCCCATCTTCTTGGCGGTCTTCATGACACGGCAGGCAATCTCGCCGCGGTTGGCAATGAGAATTTTCTTGAACATGGCCTGATTCCTTACAGCGGGATGTTGCCGTGCTTGCGCCACGGGTTTTCGATTTTCTTGTTGCGCAACATGACCAGCGAGCGGCAGATGCGCTTCCTGGTCTCGTGCGGCTGGATCACGTCGTCGATGAAACCGCGCGCGCCGGCGACGAAGGGATTGGCGAACTTGGCCTTGTACTCGGCCTCGCGCTCGGCCACCTTGACCGGGTCACCCTTCTCCTCGCGGAAGATGATCTCGACCGCGCCCTTCGGCCCCATCACGGCGATTTCCGCGGACGGCCAGGCGAAGTTGACGTCGCCGCGCAGGTGCTTCGAGGCCATCACGTCGTAGGCGCCGCCATAGGCCTTGCGGGTGATCAGGGTCACCTTCGGCACCGTGCATTCGGCATAGGCGTAGAGCAGCTTGGCGCCGTGCTTGATGATGCCGCCGTATTCCTGCGCGGTACCCGGCATGAAGCCCGGCACATCGACGAAGGTGATGATCGGAATGTTGAAGGCGTCGCAGAACCGCACGAAGCGGCCGGCCTTGATCGAGCTCTTGATGTCGAGGCAGCCGGCCAGCACCATCGGCTGGTTGGCGACGATGCCCACCGTCTGGCCTTCCATGCGGGCGAAGCCGATCACGATGTTCCTGGCGTGGTCGGGCTGGAGCTCGAAGAAGTCGCCGTCATCGACGGTTTTGCTGATGAGCTCCTTGATGTCGTAGGGCTTGTTCGGGTTGTCCGGCACCAGGGTGTCGAGCGAGAAATCGAGGCGGTCGGCCGGGTCCTGCGTCGGCCGGATCGGCGGCTTTTCCCTGTTGTTGAGCGGCAGGTAGTTGAAGAAGCGGCGCAGCAGGATCAACGCGTCGACGTCGTTCTCGAAGGCCAGGTCGGCGACGCCGGACTTGCTGGTGTGCGTCACCGCGCCGCCGAGCTCCTCGGCGGTCACTTCCTCGTGGGTCACGGTCTTGACGACTTCCGGGCCGGTGACGAACATGTAGGAGCTGTCCTTGACCATGAAGATGAAGTCGGTCATCGCCGGCGAATACACCGCGCCGCCGGCGCAGGGCCCCATGATCAGCGAGATCTGCGGCACGACGCCGCTGGCCATGACGTTGCGCTGGAACACGTCCGCGTAGCCCCCCAGCGCCGCGACGCCTTCCTGGATGCGCGCGCCGCCCGAGTCGTTGAGGCCGATCACCGGAGCGCCGACCTGCATCGCCTGGTCCATGATCTTGCAGATCTTCTCGGCGTGCGCCTCGGACAGCGCACCGCCGAAGACCGTGAAGTCCTGCGAGAAGACGAACACCATGCGGCCGTTGATGGTGCCGTAGCCGGTGACGACGCCGTCGGACGGGATCTTGGTTTCGTCCATGCCGAAGTCGGTGCAGCGGTGCTCCTTGAACATGTCCCACTCTTCGAAGGTGCCGTCGTCGAGCAGCAGTTCGATGCGTTCGCGCGCCGTCAGCTTGCCCTTCTTGTGCTGGGCGTCGATGCGCTTCCGGCCGCCGCCGAGGCGGGCCCGCTCGCGCTTCTGGTCGAGTTGTTCGATGATTTCGTGCATGGCGTTCTCCTACAATGATTCCTAGAAATACCGGTTCATCAGGTTCAGCAAGCGGTGTGCGCCCGCGGTCGGCGACACAACTCCGGCCGTCACGGCCTGCGTGATGCCGGGCAGCGTCGCCTGCACCGCGGGATGCTCGCGGAAGCGGTGGCGCAGGCCCGCGTCGATCAGCGACCACATCCAGTCGAGCGCCTGGCGCCTGCGTTTCGCCGCCAACTCGCCGCACGCCGTCATGGCGGCGCGATAGTCCTGCAGGGTCTGCCAGATCCGGTCGATGCCCTGCCCGTGCAGCGCGCTGGTGGGCATGACCGGCGGCTGCCAGTGCGGGCTGGAGGCATGCAGCAGCGCCAGCGCGGAGCGCATCTGCAGACAGGCGCGCTCGGCCGCGGCGGCGTCGAGATCGGCCTTGTTGTAGATCACCAGGTCGGCCAGTTCCATGATGCCCTTCTTGATCGCCTGCAGGTCGTCGCCGGCATTGGGCAGCTGCAGCAGGACGAAGACATCGGTCATGCCCGCCACGACCGTCTCGCTCTGCCCGACGCCGACCGTCTCGACGATCACCACGTCGAAGCCGGCGGCCTCGCAGGCCAGCAGCGCCTCGCGTGTCTTCTCGGCCACGCCGCCGAGCGTGCCGGACGAGGGCGAGGGGCGGATGAAGGCGGCCTCCTGCTGCGCGAGCCGCTCCATGCGCGTCTTGTCGCCGAGGATGGAGCCGCCGCTGCGCGACGACGACGGGTCGATCGCCAGCACGGCGACCTTGAGCCCCTGCGCGATCAGGTGCAGGCCGAAGGCCTCGATGAAGGTCGACTTGCCCACCCCCGGCACGCCGGTCAGGCCGATGCGCAGCGCGCGGCCGGTGTGCGGCAGCAGCGCGTCGAGCACGGCGACGGCGCGCACCTGATGGTCGTGGCGCGCCGATTCGATCAGCGTGATGGCCTTGGCCAGCGCACGGCGCCGGCCGGCGATCACGCCATCGACGAGCTCGCGATCTTCCGGAGGCAAGCCGGCTGCCTGCATCTTCAAGCGGCGCGAATCGCGCGCAGTACCTCGTCTGCGCACTGCGGGATCGGGGTGCCGGGACCGAAGATGCCCTTCACGCCGATGGCCTTCAGTGCTTCGTAGTCCTGTGCTGGGATGACGCCGCCGACGAAGACGGCGATGTCGGCCGCGCCCTCCTGTTTCAGCGCGGCGACGAGCTGCGGCACCAGCGTCTTGTGGCCGGCGGCGAGCGTCGACACGCCGATCGCATGCACGTCGTTTTCCATCGCCTGGCGCGCCGCCTCCTCGGGCGTCTGGAACAGCGGGCCGATGTCGACATCGAAGCCGAGGTCGGCGAAGGCGGTGGCGACGACCTTGGCGCCGCGGTCGTGGCCGTCCTGGCCGAGCTTGGCGATCATGATGCGCGGCCGGCGACCTTCGCTGGCGGCGAAATCCTCGATCTGCTCGCGCAGTTCGTCGATGCCCGGACTCGCGCCCCCGCCACCATATGCGGCGGAATAGACGCCGGACACGACCTGATGGGTGGCGCGATGGCGGCCGAACACCTTTTCGAGCGCATCCGAGATTTCGCCGACGGTTGCTCTTAGCCGGGTTGCCTTGATCGCGAGGTCGAGCAGGTTGCCCGCGCCAGACTTCGCTGCCGCGGTCAGCGCCTCGAGCGCTGCCTGCACTGCCGTCTGGTCGCGACTGACTTTTATTTTCTGCAGCCGCGCGATCTGCGCATCCCGCACCGCGTGGTTGTCGACTTCGCGCGTCTCAACCGCATCCTCCCGCGCCAGCTTGTACTTGTTGACGCCGACGATCACGTCCTGCCCCGAGTCGATGCGCGCCTGCTTCTCGGCCGCGCACTTCTCGATCTGCAGCTTGGCCCAGCCCGTCTCGACGGCATGGGTCATGCCGCCCATCTTCTCGACCTCTTCGATGATGCCCCAGGCCATGTCGGCCATGTCCTGCGTCAGCTTCTCCATCAGGTAGCTGCCGGCCCAGGGATCGACGACGCGGGTGATGTGCGTCTCTTCCTGGATCAGGATCTGCGTGTTGCGGGCGATGCGCGCCGAGAACTCGGTCGGCAGCGCGATCGCCTCGTCGAAGGCGTTGGTGTGCAAGCTTTGCGTGCCGCCGAACACGGCGGCCATGGCCTCGATCGTCGTGCGCACCACGTTGTTGTACGGGTCCTGCTCGGTCAGCGACCAGCCCGAGGTCTGGCAGTGGGTGCGCAGCATCTGCGACTTGGGGTTCTTGGCGCCGAAGTCCTGCATGATGCGCCACCACAGCAGGCGCGCCGCGCGCAGCTTGGCGACTTCGAGATAGAAGTTCATGCCGATGGCGAAGAAGAACGAGAGGCGGCCGGCGAAGGTGTCGACGTCCAGCCCGCTCTTCATCGCGGTGCGCACGTATTCCATCCCGTCGGCCAGCGTGAAGGCCAGCTCCAGCGCCTGCGTCGCCCCGGCTTCCTGGATGTGGTAGCCGGAGATCGAGATCGAGTTGAACTTCGGCATGTGCTGCGCCGTGTAGCCGATGATGTCGGCGACGATGCGCATCGACGGCGCGGGCGGATAGATGTAGGTATTGCGAACCATGAACTCCTTGAGGATGTCGTTCTGGATCGTCCCCGATAGTTTGTCCTGGCTGACGCCCTGTTCCTCGGCGGCGACGATATAGCCCGCCAGCACCGGCAGCACCGCGCCGTTCATGGTCATCGACACCGAGACCTGGTCGAGCGGAATGCCGGCGAAGAGGATCTTCATGTCCTCGACCGAGTCGATCGCGACCCCCGCTTTCCCGACGTCGCCGACGACGCGCGGGTGGTCTGAATCGTAGCCGCGGTGGGTCGCCAAATCGAAGGCCACAGAAACGCCCTGCGCGCCGGCGGCCAGCGCCTTGCGGTAGAAGGCGTTGGATTCCTCGGCGGTCGAGAAGCCGGCGTACTGGCGGATCGTCCAGGGCCGCGCCGCATACATGGTCGCCTGCGGGCCGCGCAGGAAGGGCGCGAAGCCCGGCAGCGTGTCGGCGTAGGGCAGGTCGGCCGTGTCGGCCTTGGTGTACAGCGGCTTGACGGTCAGTCCTTCCGGCGTCACCCAGTTCAGCTGCGTCACGTCGCCCTCGGGCGCCGATTTTGCGGCGGCCTTGTTCCAGGCGTCGAGGCCGGGAACCGGGATTTCGGGATATTGGCTCATGTTCCCCACTTCCGCCGGCGGTCCTGCCGGTCAGGCGCGAAAGTTGTTCTGGTCGCAATTATGTGCCGCGGATGATAGCGTAAGCCTACAATCGGAACCGCATCGACCCGCCGGGCCGAAAGTACCAGACGAGGCCGCCACGATGAAACCTTCCCTGCAGCACGCTTCGATCCTTGCCGCGCTGTTCTGCATTTCGGCAGCGCCCGCCGTCGCTGCCGAGAAAATCGGCGCGGGCAAGACGGCCCAGGCGGCGAAAAGCCGTGTCGCGATCCAGGTCAACGAGGAAAGCGTGAAGAAGTGGAACGAGGTGCTCGTCAATATCAGGAACATCCAGGCCGAACTCGGCCCGAAGAACGTGGCTGTCGCGCTCGTCGCCATCGGCCCGGGGCTCGGCATGCTGACCGCCGAGTCGCTCGCCGCCAACGGCGTGCAGGATGCGCTGGCCGCGGGCGTCGAATTCGTCGCCTGCGGCAACACGATGAAGGCGCTGAAAATCCCCAGGGAAGACCTGATCGAAGGAGTGAAGGTCAGCGCCGCCGGCTATGTCGAGCTGATGAGGCGCCAGCAGGCCGGCTGGGTCTATTTGCGGCCATGAGTGCGGCCATGAGTGCGCCCATGAGCGTGGCCCTGATCGACTGGGACGCGATCGACACCGTCCTGCTCGACATGGACGGCACGCTGCTCGATCTCCATTTCGACAACCACTTCTGGCAGGCCCACGTGCCGCTGCGCTACGCCGAGGCGCGCGGCCTGGCGCGCGAGGCGGCACGCGAGGAGCTGATGGCGCGTTATCACGCGCGCGCCGGCACCCTTGAGTGGTATTCGGTCGATTTCTGGGAAACCGAGCTCGAACTCGACATCATGCAGCTCAAGGAAGAGGTCGCCCACCTGATCGCCGTCCATCCGGCCGTCCAGGACTTCCTTTACGCGATGCGCAAGGTCGGCAAGCGCCTGGTGCTGGCCACCAACGCCCATCACAAGACCCTCACGCTCAAGATGGCGAAGACCGGCCTCGCGCCGCATTTCGATGCCATCGTCAGCTCGCATGCGCTCGGCTTTGCCAAGGAGGAGCGCGGTTTCTGGGAGAGGCTGCAGGAAGCCGAACCCTTCGACCCCGCGCGCACGCTGCTCGTCGACGACAGCCTGCCGGTGCTCGACGCCGCGCGCGCCTACGGCATCCGCCATCTCGTCGCCGTGCGCACGCCCGACACCCGGCTGCCCCCGAAGGACACGCGCGGCTATCCGGCCATCGACAACTTTGCCGAGTTTATGGCGTAGTCGGGCAACACCGGGGCGCGTTCAGTCCCCGAAATTCGTCCCCACCCGCCGCGCCGAAACCACCAGCGGATGATCCGCCGGCACGGTCTTGACCTTGCCGGCGCAGTCCTCGATCTTCGCCGGGCGCGTGCCCTCGCCGTGGGCTGCGACCAGCACGCCGTAGCGCTTCTTGGCGATCAGGTCGGCGGCGGCGGTGCCGAGCCGGGTGGCGAGGATGCGATCGGCCGCCGAAGGGGTGCCGCCGCGCTGCAGATGGCCGAGGATGGTCAGCCGGGCCTCGAGGCCGGTCAGCTTTTCGAGCTGCTGGGCAAGCCGCAGCGTGCGGTCGGCCCAGACCAGTTCGGCCGCGTCGGCTTCCGTATCGTCCATTTTGCGCGCGTCCTTGAGGCCGGCCGCGGCCTTCTTCTTCAGCTTGGCCGCGGTCATCGCGGCGAGATCCTGCCGGGAAATCGCGCCTTCGGCGACGGCGACGATGCTGAACGGACGTCCCTTGCGGCTGCGCTCGCGGATCGATTCGGCGATGCTGTTTGCGTCATAGGGAATTTCGGGGATCAGGATCACGTCGGCGCCGCCGGCGATGCCCGCGCCGAGTGCGAGCCAGCCGGCGCGATGGCCCATGATCTCGACGACGATGATGCGGTGGTGGCTGTGCGCCGTGCTGTGCAGCCGGTCGATGCATTCGGTGGCGATGGAAAGCGCGGTGTCGAAGCCGAAGGTGGTGTCGGTGCCCCAGACGTCGTTGTCGATGGTCTTCGGCAGGTTGATGACGTTGAGCCCCTTTTCCTTGAGGCGCAGCGCGTTCTTCAGCGTGCCGCCGCCGCCGAGGCAAACCAGGCAGTCGAGATGGTTGTCGTGATAGTTGCCGACGATCGCGTCGGTCATGTCGAGCAGCTTGCCGCCAACCGGCATCTTGTGCGGCTTGTCGCGGCTGGTGCCGAGAATGGTGCCGCCGACCGTGAGGATGCCCGAAAGCTGGCCGCCGTCGAGCGCCATCGTGCGGTTTTCCATCAGGCCGCGAAAGCCGTCGCGAAAACCGATCACATGCATCTTGTAATGGCCCATCGCGGCCTTGCCGACGCCGCGCAGCGCCGCGTTGAGGCCGGGGCTGTCGCCGCCGGCGGTAAGAACGCCGATTTGTCGCGCCATGATGCTCTCCCCTGGAATTATCGGATGGCATTCTCCGCGTTTTCGTCATGGGTGGCATGCGATAATTCGATGCACCGATAGGAATCCGGATCATGGCCCGTCCCAAGAACGACAACTTCCTGCGCGCGCTGCTGCGCGAGCCGACCGACTACACGCCGCTCTGGCTGATGCGGCAGGCGGGCCGCTACCTGCCGGAGTATTGCGAGACGCGCAAGCGCGCCGGCAACTTCCTCAATCTGTGCAAGACGCCCAGCCTCGCCTGCGAGGTGACCCTGCAGCCGCTGGCGCGCTACGACCTCGACGCCGCGATCCTGTTTTCCGACATCCTCACCGTGCCCGACGCGATGGGGCTGGGCCTGTATTTCGCCGAGGGCGAAGGGCCGAAGTTCGAGCGGCCGCTGCGCGAGGAATGGGCGATCCGCGACCTGACGGCGCCCGATCCCTACGACCATCTGCGCTACGTGCTGGACGCCGTCGCCGAGATCCGTCGCGCGCTGGCGAACAGCGTGCCGCTGATCGGCTTCTCGGGCTCGCCCTTCACGCTGGCCTGCTA
>JAGXSN010000077.1 GCA_018333815.1 Sulfuritalea sp.
CGGCGGCCAGTCCCGGGCAGCGGCGGCCGGCGCGGGCTCCGGCACGACGGGCTCCGGCACGACGGGCTCCGGCACGACGGGCTCCGGCACGACAGGCTCCGGCACGACGGGCTCGAGCGCGAAATGCGCCTCGTCGTCCAGGCTGTCGAGCGCATCGAAATTCTCGCGGCAGCCGCCGCAACGCACCCTCCCCTGGCGGATTTTCAGTTGCGCGGCGGTGACGCGGAAAAGCGTCCGGCAATGCGGGCAGCGGGTCAGCATGCGGCGAGTTTACTGCATGCCTTCCAGTCTTATCCAGCCTTCATGCGTGGCGCCGACCCGCAGTCCGATATGGGGCGCATAGGCCGCGATCACCTGTTCGGCCTGAGCTTCCAGTACGCCGGACAGGGCCAGCCGTCCGCCTGCCTTCAGCCGGGCGCACAGCAGCGGCGCGAGCAGCACCAGCGGATGGGTGAGGATGTTGGCGACGACGCAATCGAAGCTTTCCTCGACCCGGTCGCCCGACCCGGCGAGACGCAGGGCGACGCCGTTGCGCGCGGCGTTGGCGGCGGCGGCGGCCAGCGCGGCCGGGTCGATGTCCACGCCCAGTGCGTCCTGCGCACCGAGCCGCAGCGCGGCAATGCCGAGGATGCCCGAGCCGCAGCCGTAATCGAGCACGCAGCGGCCCGGCGCGACGTTCGCCTCCAGCCATTCGAGACACAGGCGCGTGGTCGGGTGGCTGCCCGTGCCGAAGGCCAGGCCGGGGTCGAGGACGAGATTAACGGCCCGCGGATCGGGCGCGACATGCCACGACGGCACGATCCAGAGCCGGCCGGAGATGCGGATCGGATCGAACTGGGACTGGGTGAGGCGCACCCAGTCCTGCTCGGCGACCTCAGCGCAGGCGATCTCCGCCGGCACGGCAAGCCGGGCCGCGCCGAGGGCGGCGCAAATCCGCGCGCGCAGATCGACGACGGGTTCGAACAGGCCGACGACCCGGCTTTTGGCCCACAACGGGGCATTCGGAGAGCCTGGCTCGCCGAACTGCGGGGTTTCAAGCGCGGTGCCGGCGAGGGCATCCTCGATCGAGACCGAGATCGCCCCCGCCGCCATCAGCGCGTCCGCGAACGCTTCGGCATGCGCGGCATCGGTCTCGGCGGCAACGGAAATCCACATGTCATTGTTTTTCAGGGCGGGACGGGCTCACTTGCGGCCAACCTCCTCGCGCGCGGCGAGCTTCTCTTCGAGATAGTGGATGTTTGCGCCGCCCTTGATGAAATGCGGGTCGAGCAGCAGCTCCTGGTGCAGCGGAATATTGGTCTTGATGCCATCGATCATCATCTCGGAGAGCGCCACGCGCATGCGGCGGATCGCCTGCTCGCGGCTGTCGCCATGGGTGATTACCTTGGCGATCATCGAATCGTAGTAGGGCGGCACGGTGTAGCCCGTGTAGACATGCGAATCGACGCGGATGCCGGGGCCGCCCGGCGGGTGCCAATTCGATATTTTGCCCGGAGATGGAGTGAACTTGAACGGGTCTTCGGCGCAGATGCGACATTCGATCGCATGACCGCGGATCTCGACGTCACGCTGGCGCAACCAAAGCTTTTCGCCCGCGGCGACGCGGATCTGCATCTGGACGATGTCGATCCCGGTGACCAGCTCGGTGACCGGATGTTCGACCTGCACCCGGGTGTTCATCTCGATGAAGAAGAATTCGCCGTTTTCATAGAGGAACTCGAAGGTGCCGGCGCCGCGGTAGCCGATGCGCCGGCAGGCTTCGGCGCAGCGTTCGCCGATGCGGGTGATCAGACGACGCGCGACTTCCGGCGCCGGCGCCTCCTCGATCACCTTCTGGTGACGGCGCTGCATCGAGCAGTCGCGCTCGGACAGCCAGATCGCGCTGCGGTGGTTGTCCGCCATCACCTGGATTTCGATGTGGCGCGGATTTTCCAGAAACTTTTCCATGTAGACCATCGGATTGCCGAAGGCGGCCTGGGCCTCGGCGCGCGTCATGTTGACGGCGTTGATCAGGGCCGCCTCGGTGTGCACCACGCGCATGCCGCGCCCGCCGCCGCCGCCCGCGGCCTTGATGATCACCGGATAGCCGATCGCGCGCGCGGCCTTGACGATTTCCCGCGGGTCTTCCGGCAGCGCGCCTTCGGAACCCGGCACGCAGGGCACGCCGGCCTCCTTCATTGCATTCTTGGCCGACACCTTGTCGCCCATGAGCCGGATGGTCTCGGCCTTCGGACCGATGAAGACGAAGCCGGATTTTTCCACGCGCTCGGCGAAATCGGCATTCTCGGAAAGGAAGCCGTAGCCCGGATGGATCGCCTCGGCATCGGTCACCTCCGCCGCCGAGATGATCGCGGGGATGTTCAGATAGCTTTGGCCGGAGGCCGGCGGGCCGATGCAGACGGATTCGTCGGCCAGCTTGACATATTTGGCGTCGGCGTCCGCGGTGGAATGCACGGCCACGGTGCGCACACCCAGCTCGCGGCAGGCGCGCAGGACGCGCAGGGCAATTTCGCCGCGGTTGGCGATGAGGATCTTCTCGAACATGGCGCCCTCGTCGACCGGCTCAAGCGATCAGGAACAGCGGCTGGTCGAACTCGACCGGCTGGCCGTTCTCGACGAGGATCGCCCTGACGATGCCGTCGGCGTCCGACTCGATCTCGTTCATCAGCTTCATCGCCTCGATGATGCACAGCGTGTCGCCCTTCTTCACGGTCTGTCCGACCTCGACGAAGGACGCAGCGGCCGGATTGCCCGAGCGGTAGAAGGTGCCGACCATCGGCGCCTTGACCGTATGGCCGGCCGGCTCGCCGCTTTCGCCGCCGAAGGTCGGCGCTGACGGGACGGCCGCTGCCGGCTGGGTCGGCGGCAAGCCGCCGACCATCGCGGCCGGAAGCGGACCGGGGGCGACGGTCGGATGCTTGGCGATGCGGATCTTCTCTTCGCCCTCGCTGATTTCGAGTTCCGAGATGCCGGAATTCTGGACGAGGTCGATCAGGGTCTTCAGCTTTCTCAAGTCCATGCTTGGCTCCAGCGCCGCCTCGCAGCGGCGGATCGATGAGGAATGTCCCCGTGCGGGACGGGATTATTTGCGGATGCGGGCGAGGGCGGCTTCGAGCGCCAGCGCGTAGCCCTGGGCGCCCAGGCCGCAGATCGTGCCGACGGCGATGTCGGAAAAATGCGAGCGATGCCGGAATGCCTCGCGGGCGAAGATGTTCGACAGATGCACCTCGATGAAGGGGATGCGCACGGCGGCCAGGGCGTCGCGCAAGGCAATGCTGGTGTGGGTGTAGCCGCCGGGGTTGATGATGAGGAATTCGATGCCTTCGGCGCCGGCGGCCTGGACGCGGTCGATCAGGCCGCCCTCGCTGTTGCTCTGGTAGCTCTCGATCTGCACGCCATCCGCCCGGGCCCGGGCTTCCATCATGACGTGGATGTCCGCCAGCGTCGTGCGGCCATAAACTTCCGGCTCACGGGTGCCGAGCAGATTCAGATTCGGGCCGTGCAGGACGAGGATGCGGGGCTTCGGGCCCGGGCCGCCCTCGCCGCCGCTATCCCCGCCGCTATCCCTTTGGGCAGAGGCTTTCTTGCGTGTTGAATTCGACATGGCCGCAAGTTTGACGCAAATAGGATACGGTTGTCCAGTTTACCCGTTTCATGTCCGGCACAGCGCCTCGACGGCTTCGACGCGGGCGCGCGCCCGGGTGCGGCCGTCGCTTCCCTTGGCATGAAAACGCTCCTCGCGCGGCGGCAGCACGATCAGGTTGGCCGGTGCGTCCTCGTCCTCGAGCACGAAGACCGCCTCGACGCGGTCGCTTTTCGGGTTGCCGTGGCGAAACGGGACGCCCTGGTCGAGCAGAAAGATTTCCACATCCTTCGCGCTGTCGGGAAACAGGAGGATGTCGATGCGGGAATGGCGGCCGGCCGTCCCCTCCAGCACCGATCCGGTCAGCCAGGGCGAAAACGGCGCCAGCCGGTGCATCAGCTCCGCGGCCGTGCAGCGCAGCGCGACCAGCCATTCTCCCTGCGCTTCCTCCTGATAGAGGGCGTGGTAATCCCGCAGCGCACTCTCGACTTCGGCGTTGCCGGGGAGCGGGAAGCTTTCCGGCAGCCCCAACTGGCGCACCGCCTTCTTCTTGGCCGCCCCGTACTCCATGCCGTCCTCGGCGATCAGGCGGGCGGCGGCCTGGGTCAGTTCGGTGCGCAATGCCGGCGAGTGGCTGTTCTGGATGCGGGCGGGGCGGCTGCGGCGAGGCATGGTCGGTTCCCGGGCTACCGTAGAATGGTTCGATTTTAAAGCCGGGCCCGTCCTGTCATGCACATTCACATTCTCGGGATCTGCGGTACTTTCATGGGCGGTATTGCCCTGATCGCCCGCGCCGCGGGGCACAGGGTGACCGGCTGCGATGCCAACGTCTATCCGCCGATGAGCACCCAGCTCGCCGCCGAGGGCATCGACCTCGTCGAAGGCTATGGCGCCGACCAGATCGCATTGAACGCCGATCTCTGGGTGGTCGGCAACGCCGTGTCGCGCGGCAACCCGCTGCTGGAAGCGATTCTCGACCGCGGCCTGTCCTACATTTCCGGGCCGCAATGGCTGGCCGAAAACATCCTGCAGGGCAAATGGGTGCTGGCGGTTGCCGGTACCCACGGCAAGACGACAACCTCGGCGATGCTGGCATGGATTCTCGATGACGCCGGCCTGCAGCCCGGCTATCTGATCGGCGGCGTGCCGCAAAACTTCGGTAAATCGGCCAACTTCAGCCGATCATCGTTCTTCGTCGTCGAAGCCGACGAATACGACACGGCATTCTGTGACAAGCGCTCCAAGTTCGTCCATTACCGCCCACGCACAGCCATCCTCAACAATCTCGAATATGATCATGCGGACATCTTCTGCGATCTTTCCGCTATCGAGACACAATTTCACCATTTCATGCGGACGATCCCGCAAGCCGGGCGGGTCGTCGCCAATGCCGCCGAGCCCGCGATCGATCGCGTCCTCAAGCGCGGCTGCTGGACGCCGGTGGAGCGCTTCAACGATCCGGGCGGCTGGCGCGCCATCGGCGACGACGCGACCGGAGCGCTGTCAATTTACGACAAAAGTGATGAAATAGGGCGTATCTCTTGGCAACTTGCAGGAACTCACAATCGCAACAACGCATTGGCCGCCCTGCTGGCCGCCCGCCATGCCGGCGTGCCGATCGCGCGCGGACTGGCGGCCCTGACCCGCTTCGAAAATGTCAGGCGCCGTCTCGAAGTGCGCGGCACGGCGAGGGGCGTTACCGTGTATGACGACTTCGCCCACCATCCGACGGCCATCGCGACGACCCTCGCAGGATTGCGCGGCCGCGTCGGCGAGGCGCGGATTTTCGCGGTAGTGGAACCGCGCTCGAACACGATGAAGCTCGGCACGATCAAGGATGCGCTGCCCGGCAGTCTCGCCGCGGCCGACCGGGTGTTCTGCTACGGCGCTGATCTCGGCTGGGATGCCGCCGCCGTCCTTGCGCCGCTGGGGGAGAAGGCGCAAGTGAGCGCCGACCTCGCCGACCTCGTCGAGCGGATCGTCGCCGCGACGCGTCACGGCGACCATGTGCTGGTGATGAGCAACGGCGCATTCGGCGCCATCCACGAAAAACTGCTCCGCGCCCTGGCGCGCGGATAGTCCGCCGTGTTTCTCAAGACCATCATCGTCCTGCTGCTGCTGATCGTCATCGTCAGCCTGCTCGTCCGGCGGGGCGACGACTCCCGCCGGCACAGTCTGCGCCCGCTCATGATGCGCGTTGCCGTCGCGCTGCTGGTGGTCGTCGGGCTGGTTGCCGCGCTGCACCTGTCGGGCTGAACGTCGGAGCCGCATGTTCCGCACCCTCGCCAACCCGCCCGGCGTCCTCGCCGTCACCCTCGCAGCCGCCGGCATCCTGATGATCACGATGGGCGCGCGCCAGTCGATGGGCCTGTTCCTCAGCCCGCTCAATGTATCGACCGGCCTGGGCATCGCCACCATCAGCCTCGCGCTGGCCGTGGCCCAGTTCGTCTGGGGCGCCGCCCAGCCGGTCGCCGGCGCGATCGCGGACCGCTACGGTCCCCGTCCCGTGCTGATCGGCGGCCTCGTGATCGCCGCGCTCGGCAGCGCGCTGACGCCTTTCATGGACTCCGGCCTCGGCCTGATTTTTGCCATCGGCCTGCTGACCGCCATCGGTTCGGGGGCGAGCAGCTTTTCGGTGCTGATGGGTGCGGCGGCGCAGCGCTTGCCGCTCGAAGCGCGCGGCGCCGCCTCTGGGGTGATCAACGCCGGCGGCTCCTTCGGCCAGTTCGTCTTCGCGCCGATCGTGCAGAAGCTGATCCAGACGGTCGGGTGGATGAACGCGATGTGGGCGCTCGCTCTGGTCACGCTCGCTGCGCTGCCGCTGGTCGGCAGGCTGGCGCAGTCGGGCGACCGCACCGCGAAACAAGCCGATCCGGGCCCGGGTGCGCTGCGCGCTATCGGCGCCGCGTTGCAGGATCGCAGCTATCTGCTGCTGCACGCGGGTTTCTTCACCTGCGGTTTCCACATCGCCTTCCTCGTCACCCACCTGCCCGGCGAAGTCAGCCTGTGCGGCCTGCCGCCCAGCGTGGCGGGCTGGTCGCTGGCGATCATCGGCCTGGCCAACATCTTCGGCAGCCTCTACGCCGGCGCCTGCGTGGCGAAATACCGCAGCAAGCATGTGCTGGCGGCGATGTACGGCTCGCGCGCGCTGCTGATCGGGTGGTATCTGATGATGCCGCCCAGCGAGCTGACCTTCTACCTGTTCGCCGCTGGCCTGGGCTTCACCTGGCTGGCGACCGTGCCGCCCACCGCCGCGATCGTCGCCAAACTCTTCGGCGTGCGCTACCTGGCCACGCTGTTCGGCCTAACGCTGCTGTCGCACCAG
>JAGXSN010000078.1 GCA_018333815.1 Sulfuritalea sp.
GGCATGGATGCGGCAGGCGCCTGCCGCCGCCGCCGCGTCGACCCTCTCGCGCAGATGCCGCTGCGCGCGCGGCGCCGAACGCAGCACCAGGTCGACGTGCGCGCCGCGCTCGGCCAGCAGCCGGGCGTTTTCGTAGGCGTTGTCGCCGCCGCCGACGATCACCACGCGCCGCCCGGCGCAGCCGGCGAGGTCGGCGAACGCATAGGGGCCGTAGAAGATGCGCCCGGCCGGAACCGCGGCGAAGCCGGGCGCCGCCGCGAGCACCTCGGCGCCCCGATAGCGCGTCCCCGTCGCGATCAGCAGCGCGGCGCAAGTCGCCTGCCGGATGGCGCCATCCGCCGTCGCGTAGCGCAGCGCGAATGCGCCCGCCCGCCCCGAGATTTCGCCGACCCGGCAGCCGGTGATCGGCCGCACGCCGAACTGTGCGGCATGGGCGACGAAACGCTCGACCAGCTGCGGGCCGGTCAGCCCGTCCTGCCCCAGCACCCAGTCGTTGGGGAGGAAATTGAGGTTCTGCATGCCGCCCGGCGTCGGCTGCGACTCGATGAGCCACGGCTCGAAGCCCAAATGCTTCAGCCACAGCCCGGCGGACAGGCCGGCCGGGCCGGCCCCGAGAACGACGACGGCGGGCGGGTGCGCCGGCTCAGACAATCGCGCAGGCCTCGGCGAAGGCCAGCCGTGGGCTGCGCGGGAACAGTTTCGTCGCGTCGCCGTGGCCGAGATTGACGAGGAAGACCGACTTCACCGGCGTGCCGGCGAAAAACTCGGCATCCACGCGCGCCTTGTCGAAACCCGCCATCGGGCCGCAATCGAGGCCGAGCGCGCGCGCGGCGAGCATCAGGTAGGCGCCCTGCAGCGCGCCGTCACGCAACGAGGTTTCCTCGATGGCGGCGGCGTCGCCGACGAACCAGGAACGCGCATCGGTATGCGGGAACAGGCGCGGCAGTTTCTCGTAGAACTCGAGATCGCGCCCGACGATCGCCGTCGCCGGCGCGGCCATGGTCTTGTCGACGTTGGCCGGCTGCAGCGCCGGCCTGAGGCGCGCTTTTGCCTCGGGCGAGCGGACGAACACGAAGCGCGCCGGGCAGCCGTTGGCCGCCGTCGGCCCCCACTTGAGCAGGTCGTAGAGCGCGGCGAGGGCGGCGTCGGCGAGCGCGCCCGGCAGGAAGCCGTTGTGCGAGCGGGCGGCGGTAAACAACTGGGCGAGGCTGTCTGGAGCGAGGGGAACGGCCATGGCGGCCTCCGGTTCAGGATGAGGGAGGCGCAAGTATACCGAGAGCCCGGGCCGCCGCCGCCAGGCCGAAGCCGGCGGTGACCGCCATCGACGAGCCGTAGCCCGCGCAGGCCAGCCCCGCCGCGCCGTCCAGGCAAAAGTCGGCGCCGGCGGGACGGCGGATCGGTTCGTCGGAATACACGCAGGGCACGCCGAACATCCGTTTCGGCTCGCGGGGAAAACCGTGCGCCCGGCGCAGCGTCGCGCGCAACTTGGCGGCCAGCGCATCCTGCGCGGTGCACGCGAGATCATCCACCCGGATGCGCGTCGGATCGGTGCGCCCGCCCGCCCCGCCGGTGGTGATGACCGGCAGGTCCGCCGCCCGGCAATGGCCGATGAGCGCGGCCTTGGCGCGCACCTGGTCGATGCAGTCGAGCACCAGATCGACCGGCGCGCAGGCTTGCAGCAGCGTGGCGACGTTCGCCGGTGCGATGAATTCCTCGATGCCATTCACCGTGCAAGCGGGGTTGATCTGCGCGATGCGCTCGCCCATCGCCTGCACCTTCGCCCGGCCCAGCGTGGCCTCCAGCGCATGCGCCTGGCGGTTGAGGTTGCTTTCGGCCACGTGGTCGAGGTCGATCAGCGTGAGCCGCCCCACGCCGGAACGGGCCAGCGTCTCCACCGCCCACGAGCCGACGCCGCCGATGCCGATCACGCAGACATGCGCCTGCGCCAGCCGCGCCAGCGCCCCCGCGCCGTAGAGCCGCTCGATGCCACCGAAGCGGCGGGAAGCGGATAGCCCGCCCGTCACAGCCGATCCAGCGGGCTGGTCACCCCGCGTCCGCCCCGGTTGAGCACGTGGGTGTAGATCATCGTCGTCCTCACGTCGCTGTGGCCGAGCAGCTCCTGCACCGTGCGGATGTCCTGCCCGCTCTCCAGCAGGTGGGTGGCGAAAGAATGGCGCAGCGTGTGCGGCGTGGCCGGCTTAGGCAAACGCGCGGCGATCACCGCCTTTTTCATCGCCCGCTGCAGCAGCTTCTCGTCGACATGATGGCGTCGCACGCGGCCGCTGCGCGGATCGACCGAATGGCTGCCCGAGCAGAACACGAACTGCCAGCCCCATTCCATCGGCGCGTTCGGATACTTTTTCGCCAGCGCGTCGGGCAGCCAGACTTCCGCCTTGCCGTCGCGCAGATCGTCCTCATAAACCACCTGCCGCCGCGCCAGATGATCGGCCAGCGGCCCCGCCAGCGCCGCCGGCAGCATCGTCACGCGATCCTTCGCGCCCTTGCCGGCGCGGATCACAATCTCGTGGCGGCCGAAATCCGCATCCTTCACCCGCAGGCGCACACACTCCATCAGGCGCATGCCCGTGCCATAGAGCAGCCGCGCCATCAGACCATACACCCCGTCCATGCGGTCCAGCACCGCACGCACCTCGGCGGGAGTGAGCACCACCGGCAGGCGCTGCGAGGGCTTGGCGCGCGTGATGCCGTCGAGCCACGGCAGATCGACCTCCAGCACCTCGCGGTAGAGAAACAGCAGCGCCGACAGCGCCTGGTTCTGCGTGGCGGCCGCCACCTGGCCATGAACCGCCAGATCGGACAAAAACGCCTCGATCTCCGCCGCGCCCAGCTCGCGCGGGTGGCGCCTGCCGTGAAACCGGATGAAGCGTTTTACCCAGAAAACATATTGATCTTCCGTGCGGATGCTGTAATGTTTCGCCCTGATGCGCGCACGGACTTGATCGAGCAGCCTGGGAGCGGGCGCATCGGGTGCCCTGACAGGTGTTCTATCTGCAGCTTGCATGATATGACTCGTTGAAAAATAACAAGATATGTCGTCTTACATGAAATTTAGGCAGCGGGTCGAGTGGAAATATACACCGGAACCTGCGTTCACATTACGTTGGGCACCAGGAGGCTGAGCGATGTGGTTGTACCGAGTAATGTCAATGAGCAGAGATGGAACCGGTGGCATCTTTTACGATGCCACATCTTCATTGGCAGATGCCGTGCGAATGGCGGAAGTAATACAACGCCGTGAGCCTGCCCACGACGTTACAGTTGAGGGCGAATACTGGCCGCGCCTCAATTGGTTTCAGTTCCAACGGCATCGCATTCTTGGCACACACGAAGGTTTTGGCGTTAACTTCAAGACGAAGTACGGCCTTGAAATTGAGCAGATCAAGACTGTTTGGCCAGTTGAACAGGTAGGCTAAGGGGACAAGATGCCTTGGGAGAACATCGGTAGCGTGGGGAACGGGCAAATGCCGCAAGACCAGGCATGGATACTTTTTTGCTACGACCTCGCCATCTCATATCTCCAATTTTCATGTGGTGACCCACCTCCCGGAAGCAAGGTCGGCGTCATGTGGCATGAGCACGAGCTTGGCGATTACCCGTCAGTTGGTGTCTATTTCGATTACGACGCTCCATGGGATTTCATCCATCGGTGTGAATCTGAATTGGAACGTTTCGATTCGGGCGTCTCATGGACCGACATTCAACCCCAAGAAGAGTATGACGATGATTTCGAGGAAGAGAACTCTGACACAGCGGATGTTCCGCAAGAACCCACACTTGAGTTCTCAGAAAACTTTGATCTGCAATTCGAGATAGACCGCTATTTCAACAACACATCAATTGCAGCAAGTGCCCAACCTGTCGCGGCGATTCTTATGGGGGGTGTCGCTACAGGCAAGACGACCATGCGAAATCAGCGATTTGCCACCGGGTACGTCTTGATTGACGCAGTCGACATATTTCTTGGTCTTAGTCGTGGCGCGGTTCTTGACTTCCCGAATGGTCTCGAAGAACAAATGAATACCGTTGGCGTCGCGGTTGCAAAGCGGGCATTGGTCGAGCGGCGGAACATTGTTACCGAAATTATTGGCGCCGACTTTGAACCGACCACGATGTTGATTGAATCACTCAAGGCTGTTGGGTACAAGGTTGAACTGATGGCGATTACCTGCGACCTTGAGGAATCAATGCGTCGAAACATGTGCCGCGATGACGATGCCATTTCCGCCTACTACGCCGAACCATATCAACGCAGTTGGATTATTGATGCATGCCACGAAATCACTGGTGCCCAACCCATCATTCCACCGGACGCTGCGCGATGAAGCCGCGCAGCGCCGGTGAATTCAGACGTTGGGCGTCTTCTCTACGTACTCTCCGCGACCTCTCGCATTTAATCCCGAATTGGGTTATCCGATTATGGGATTTACCATCGCCGCATGGCGAAATCATTACACACCCCAGAATATGAGCACTTTCGGACACTGCTGGTTGCGGCCCGCGAGAAGGCAGGACTCACCCAAGCAGAGGTTTCCGCAAAACTAGAACGTCCGCAATCGTTCGTTGCCAAGTATGAAGGGGGCGAGCGCCGGTTAGATGTTGTCGAGTTCGTTCAGGTCTGCACCGCTCTGGGTATCGACCCCCACGTCGTTCTGCGCGCAATGCAAAAAAAGGGCGGCGTATGAATACCCAACAAGTCATAGCGCTCGCCCGTGACTACCTGCGCGGGCTAGCCGGGCACGAATTCGACGTATTGGAAGTGACCAAGCCAGTTTCGCCAGAAGCTGCGGTCAACCTTGCCAAGATCATTTCAAAACTATCGCCCCTGGTCGGCAACCTGATTGAGTTCAACAGTTGCGAATATCTCAACGACCAAGAAGGCTTTGCCGAATTCGGCAAGTGGCAACGGCAAGACCCCGGCTTTCCCGATACGATTTTCGCGGGTAATGTCACACCGACACCCGGCTTTGAAATAAAGGCATGGTTCCCGCTCGCTACAGAAATCACGGCGAGGTTCAAGGACAGCCAAAACCATTTTGCGCAAGACCAAACCTATGTCGCCATGCTGGCCTGGCTGCCGGAATTCCTGATTTTCGGAAAGCCCACCATCATCGACATCGTCGTCGTGTCTGGCGCATCTGTAGCGAAGGCGCGCGACGATCACTACCACAACCCGCCCGACTACTTGGTACTTGAACCTGGCGACACCACATCGCGCACCAGCAACCTACAGCAAACCAACACCAACGGGTACAAATTTCAGGGTACCCCCGAGCAACTCAGAAAGGCGCAAGCTCTGGTTCGGCGTTGGGGCGGAAATGGTTCCGTCTATCTGCCCACGGTCGCCTATCAAGAGTTGCTGCGAGAATTGATTACGCGTTTCCCATACCGGCTGGACACGAATTTCGCCAAGATGGATCGTATCGTTCACCCGGAGATTGAGGCATTCAAAAACCGCGTTTATGACACCGAGTTTCACGGACATACGATTGGCGCGTGGAATCGCCTGTTATCGAAAGGCGATGAGAATGTCATCCGACAGGAGCTAGCCGAACGCTTCAATATCCGCGATGAAGGCCAGCCCGTCGTCGAATGATCTAAAAAAGCTGTGTCTGCTGGAAACGGCTTAGACCAAGCTGGAAGTAGGTCGGGTCAAGTTCCCCAGCGAACGCTTTGCGCCCAGTCAGTTTCGCAGCCAGCGATGCCGAGAACAATCCACCGAAGGGTTCCCAAACAACATGCCCTGCATCGCTCGATGCTTCGATAATTTGGCGCATGAGATCCAGCGGTTTTTGATTCAGGTGCGCGGCTTTGCCGCTGATTTCTGGCACTACCACTCGCTCTGTTCCCTTGAGAGGATTGCGCTCCCATACGTTCGTAATTCCCATCGGGCAATGGAAGATTGAGCGCATGGCTGCCCATTCCACCAAGGTCATGGGGCGGACACCGTCGCGTGAAAAGTAGGGGCGGCCTTCAGGCTTGCCATGTTCGTTGGCGAAGCGCGCCATCTTGTCGAACATGTCTGGCGGTGGGTAGTACCACAGGTGCCCTTGGTCGAGGTACTTGCGCACGGCCACGTCGGCGACGCCGCAAGCCTCGTTTGCCTTCCTGAACGGTAGGCCGGTTCGCTTCCATTCGCGGTAGAGCCAGCGTTGCAGCGTCAAGCCGTCGAGACGCGGTTCAAAGGCGTACTGCACACACATTTCGGTGACCACGGGGAAGCGGCGTATCTTTGCAGTGTTCACGTTACCCGCAATGTGTGCCTTGCCCTTGTTCCACACATTGGCGTTCACATAGCGCCAACCGTGGCGTTCCAGCACAGGATGTGTGACCGCCCATCCAATTTCTGAGTTCCAAAACCAAAGCGTGGTCTGCCCCGTCGCCTGCTCGCTCCATGCCTTAATATGAGGTGCATACCATTCCGCGACCCCAAGATGATCTGATGTATCGCCCTCGAAGCCGAGAATCCCGTAAGCGCCATCCGAAACAATGACGTGGGGCGTTGCCCAGTTCGCATAATGGTCGAGGCTGTTGCCTAAGTAGAGGGCCACGCTACCATCTGTCCAGCGGTCGGTAACCGGGGTTGTAGTTAGCGTTACTGCCTTGCCTCGTCCAACGGTGCTGGTCGGAGTATTCTTGCGCTGCTCGACAAGCATCTTTTCAGTCATGGTTACCATCTCCGTTATCCCGTTTCGGGATATTGTACGCTTTCGGAAGTCTATTGCAAGTGACCGGCCACACGCCCAACCCGGCAGTCCACACGGACGCTGCGCGATAAAGCCGCGCAGCGCCGGTGACTTCTACGTTGGGCCTTTTTTAACCAAGGAGATCGCATGTTCAAGAAGTTTGCAGTTGCCGCACTTTCCATTTCATTGCTCACGCTCAGCGGGTGTCAATCGACCGGCCCGAAATACCAGAATGTCCGCTCCTATAGCGAAGGTTTAGCCCCGGTGCAGGTCAGCGGCGGGAAATGGGGCTTCATCAATGAAAAGCAGGAATGGGTCATCCAGCCGAAGTTTGAAGACGCAAAGGAATTTCAAAACGGAAAGGCCGCTGCCAAGCTAAACGGTAAGTGGGGGTTCATCAACAAGCGCGGCGAGTGGCTGTAACGCGCTCATTCATTCCGTGCTTCATTGCCGGGCGAAGCACAGCAGTTCAACTATCCGGCGCTACTTATGAAGGAAACCAACATGGCTAAAGGTGGTGGTGGCAAATCAGGTGGTGGAAGTAAGGGCGGCGGGAAGGGGGGCACCGCAATGAACCAAGCTGCGGCCTCTCGCATTCAAAGCTCAACGGCCAAGGGTTCTGGTGGCGGCGTGCCTGCGGGTAGTTTCGCGTCGCGTGCGCAGTCGGCTGCGGCCACCAATTCTGCCGCTGGTGGTAAGGGCGGTAGCTCGGGTGGCAAGAAGTAAAGGCCCAACCCTGCGGTGCAGGGGACGCTGCGCGATAAAGCCGCGCAGCGCCCCTGACCTTGAACGTTAGGCATCATGAGAGCACTATCGCCAGGAGAAGATATGGAGATCATTATTGCCGTTACCGCCGGTCTGTTTTCATTACTCGGAGCTTTTGCGGGAGCCGCTCTAGCGCGGCGCACCGAGTATGAAAAGTGGCTTCGCGAAAATCGCTCTGAAGTGTTTGCCCATTTCTTGGAACTGCTCTTCGAAGCACAGAAGAACGCTACTGATGCTATGTATGACAATTCGATGGAACAGCTTGCCCAAGACATAAAGGTTACAGAGGCATATCGCCCTGCTCTCGACTACGCGAGGGTTGTCTGCCTTTACCTGCCGAAAGAGAAGCGAAAGGAATTTCGTGGACTTGCACAGGAGTTCTGGGCGTTGCACAGCACCCGTGGCTTGGGAGATTCGCGACACCTGAAAATGCCGGAGAAATTGGAGGCCATACAAAACATTTTTGAGGAATGCCTTTGATGGCTAGCCTAGCTAGCAAAAATATTCGGGGCAATGAGCCGCCAAAATAGGAGCCTTCGCACCATGGTCAAAGCTGTACTGTTCGCATCGCTTATTTCTTTATCTCTCGTCGCCGTTGCGCAGCCAACGCCCGCACAAGTCCATGCCGCCGTAAAGCAAGCCGGAGGGCCTGAGCGTCTCCTCGCTGAGATCGCTCGACAGACCGCACAGAGTCTGCCGCAAATGGCCAACAAGAATCTGCAGTATCAATCCGTCGCCGCGAATGGAAGGAGCCTTTCGTACAAGGCAGTGCTTGTAAATGTTGAAACGAAGCGAGGGCAAGATATTGAAAGCCTGAGGCAACAGAGCATTAGTTTCTTCGTCTGTAGTTCACCAACACTCGGGGTACTGATCAATCAATACGATGTAGAAGTTACTTATTTCTACACGGCTCGCAACACTGAATTGTTGTTTCAGCACTCGCTAAATCGTAGAAGCTGTGATGGGCGTTAGGCAACTGGAGATTACTCGATAATGAACTCTGATCCCACTACTCAAGCCGCTCATAAACCTTCCGACATCTGGCTAATGAAGATATGGACCTATGTTGTTTTGCCTATATTTCCTCTGGGAATTCTGGGCTTTTCTTTCTTTGGCGAAGATTCGCGAGGGTCACTCAACGGTGAACAATTTATTTTTGTAGCCATCTGTGTTGCACTAATCTATGGTCTTCATAAAAGACAGAAATGGGCTTGGTACTTTAATTGGGTCGGAATATTGGCCTTAGCAGCAATACCACTTAAATTTGGCGCCGTAGGTGGTGCATTAGGTGGACTTTGGATTTGGTGGAATTATTCGGCATGGAAGCGCCTCAAGCAAAGTTTCGCCTAACACTGCGCTCCAAGGGACGCTGCGCGATAAAGCCGCGCAGCGCCCCTGAGCTTGGACGTTATGCATTTCTCACCGGAGGAAATATGAACCGAATCATTCTCGTTGTTGCATGCGCTTCCCTATTAAGCGGCTGCGTCGGTAATCCCATAAAGAGCTACGACAATCTGACCCAAAATACCGCCTCAGAATTGAACACCCATATCGGCGGACAGGTGTTCAAGGTGGATCGTTCGACAGACCTACCGAATGCCTTTGGCAAAGCCGATATTTTCGGTGGCAAGGTGAACAAGGGCTACTCCGAGCTTCGATACCAAGGCGTCAGAGACAACAAACTTGTATTTCGGCTTACTGAAATTGAAACAGTAACAAACGAAACAACCATGAGCCGCTACGGTGGAGGTGACACGACGTACGTCGACTCTTCAAGCCGCCTGCGCGGAAATCGCGTTCAAACAACTGGAACTATTACTACGGTGTCCGGCCCCCAAGGAAGCACAGAGATGCTTCCACCAAATACGACTGAATTCTTCGTTGACCCATCGAAAAAGAAAGAAATCACCATTGCTGGTGTTCGCGTTCTTATCCTCGATTACGACGACCATTCACTACGCTACATGCTGGCCAAGTGAATCGAATTTCATCCGAAAGTCGGCGCTGGCGGTACGGCGAAAAGTTTGCGGGTCTATGCATAACCCGGCAGTCCACACGGACGCTGCGCGATAAAGCCGCGCAGCGCCGGTGACTTCTACGTTGGGCCGCACAATTGCAGGAGGGGACAATGAAATCGCTCAAGATCGTCGCATTTTCATTTCTTCTGGCAGGGTGTGCCGCATCGCCGACACCACCCGTGGCATCGATGCCGCCCGTCAGGGCAAGCGCAGGTACTGGAATTGAAAATGCCAAAGAGTTTAATGGCGTCGTTGAGAGCTGGGGAAACACGGCACCTTCCTCTTCCACTCTCTCCGTGTGGATTCAGGATATACGTAACACAAACTACATTTTGTTCCAGATTCGAGTGAACCTTGATACGTATCGGTTCGCGCTATCCCGCGATCACATCGTAAGTTTGATTGATGCCCTTGATAATTACGAAATGATTGTGCGCCAAACAGCGGGGGAGAAGAAATCTGATATCGGATGGCTCTACCGGGCAGATGTGAAAATGAAGCGTATGGGCGAAGATGCAAGGGATGATCGGTTCATCGTTAATGTCGAGCGTGCTGAGAAGTCGGCAGCTGTGTTATCGCTCACCTTTGATTCTTGGCTTCTCAGTTTTGGCGGCCCGTCCTCACCCGCGGAGCGTGCCTACAAAGCGATGGCTCTTCCACCGGAGGCGGCGGCCCGTTTGCGCAAAGTCCTCGGCGAGTTTGCGAGCCAGTTATGAGAAGTAGTGTGGCCCAACACTGCGCTCCAAGGGACGCGCCGCGAGCGGCGCGTCCCTGAGCTTCGACGTTCGACCCCACAAAGTCGCGGCACTTGATCTTGGTGATGATCCGATGACCGTTGCGCGTCTTGAGTTCTGTCTTCGGCCTCGCCACTATCCCTTCGGCCTGAAAACTGCCCCACGTCGAAACGATACCGGCCTTCGCCGCAGCAATGGCGTCATGCAGCGTGCCCTCTCCGATGATCGGCACTACGTCAAGCCCGAGCTTCTGCGCTACGTCTTCAACGTCGGCGCGTTGCAGCCACCACTCGCCGACCTTGCAATCGAAAAGCACAAAATCTTGGTCGGCCCGGTAGTTCCCGCCGCCCTTCTGAATCTTCGCTCCGTAGCCCTCTCCGTACAGACAGGCGTCGCAACCGAAAACCTCCTGCATCCTGGTCGCGAGCGGCAAGAACCGTTCATTCAGCCGCGACACCAACTGCGCCGGAATCTGCGCCGAGTCCGTCTTTCCGCCGAAAGTAACGCCGCCGTCCTTGAGCATCACCCGAATGTTCGTGCCGTCCACCTTCTCGGTGAAGACCCAAGTGTTCCCGGCCAGAAACTCGAACTCTGGCAGCGTCCATTGCCCTTCCAGAAGCGTCTTTCCATTGCGTTCCATGTCGCGCTTGAACAGCGTCTGAATCTTGTGGTACTCGTTCATTTCTTTCTCCGTAAGTTGTGTGGTCGAACCCATCATTCCAGGGGACGCTGCGCGATAAAGCCGCGCATCGCCCCTGAATTCAGACGTTAGGAGCTTCTATGTATCAGCCACCCAAACCTCGGTGCAACAACTGCGGCAATCAGGAAACGGTCGAACGAAAGCGTTCCTTTCTCGGCTTTGGCAAGTGTGTTTGCTCAATCTGCGAATCGAAGTTTGCAGACCCATTGGTTCCGTTGAGCAAAGGCTATCGCATTGGCTATTGGGTCATGGCCATCGGCCTGACTCTTGCGTTTCTCCCGAAGCTCCCACGTTTTATTGGCGAGGTTATTGGCTCGGTCATGTACTACCCCAGTGCGCTGCTAACTACTTTGATAGAACAGTGGCCCTTCCTCCTCTTCATTACGGGTGCGGTTATCGCCCTCAGAAAAGACGCAGTCATTCGGAAACGCATCCGCCTGGAGGAAAAGGCAAATGCCTCAGTTCAAGGTTGAGCTTACGTTTCAGGGAAAGTCATCGCCCGATGCTGATCCCTCGCTGACCGTTGAGGTGGAGGCCGACGACGATGTCGAGGCTCTGCGCAGCGCAAACGCCGAATTGAAAATCCGCCATCCCGAGTTCAACTTCTCGTCGGTGTGGTGCTGGCACATTGAGCGCCTCGATTCACCCCGCTCCTAACATGGCGCTCGACCTCGCTCCCTTCGGTCGCTGGACGCTGCGCGATGAAGCCGCGCAGCGCCGGTCAGCTCTACGTTAGCCAAGACATAGGAAGCGCAGATGAGCAACATCTTCAGGTACGACAAGCCACACGAATCTGAGTTGATCGCACTCTTAAAATCTGAGCCAGATTGGAACTCGTTTACCGGCCCAGACTCCATAAATGCGTTCAAGAATGCATTACTAAGCAGTGAAACTTATGTTTACAAAATCGAAAGCAAGATTTGTGGGTATCTCCGCGCCTTAGTTGATGAATTCGGCATTTATGTAAGCGAGCTCTATGTTTCGCCAAGCCACAGAAAAAATGGTTACGGAAAAGAACTACTGAAAAAAATCAAGCAAGAGCATCCGAATCAAGACGTTTATGTTTTTTCTGATGAAGACCTTTATTACGAGAGGCTCGGCTACAAGCGTGTTGGTTCGATATTTCAGCTGTAGCCAAGTTGAGCTTCCCCCGAAATTTCGTCTTCCAGGAGAACAGGTAGGATGACGAAGAAGGAGGAAGCTGATGTTCAAGATTCCGAAGCAGGAATACACGGCCGAGTTCAAGGAACTGGCCGTCAAGCGGGTGAAGTCCGGGCAAGGGGTGGGGCCGGTGGCGCGGGAACTGGGGCTGGTCGAGCAGACGCTGCGCAACTGGGTCAAGGCCGCCGAGCGTGGGCAATTGAATCCGGCGGGCGCCAAGATCATCACGCCGGAACAGATGGAACTGTCGCGGCTGCGCGCCGAGAATGCGCGGCTCAGGATGGAGTGCGAAATCCTAAAAAAAGCGACGGCGTACTTCGCGAAAGATGCGCTGTGAAGTACGCCTGGATCGAAGGGCAGCGGCGAGCCTACCCGCTGCCGGCGATGTGCGCGACGCTGTCGGTCAGCATGAGTGGTTATCAGGCATGGAAACGCGGCGGTAGTCCGAACCGCAAACGGCTGACGGATGCGCAGATGCTGACACTGATTCGAGCCATCCATGCCGAACTCAAGGGCGCCTACGGCAGTCCGCGTATGGTTCAGGAGATCCGTGGCCGAGGCTTTCCTGCCGGCAAGGAGCGTGTCGAACGCCTTATGCGCGAGAACGGTATTCGTGCCCGGCACAAGCGGCGCTTCAAGGCGACGACGGACTCGAAGCACAGCCTGCCGATAGCACCGAACCTGCTGGACAGGAACTTCACGCCGGCAGCGCCGAACCAAGTCTGGACGGCCGATCTGACCTACATCTGGACGGCAGAGGGCTGGCTCTACTTGGCTGTTGTTCTCGATCTGTTCAACCGGGAAGTCGTCGGCTGGTCCTTGAAGCCGCGAATGACGGCGGATATCGTTATCGACGCACTGACCATGGCGTGGTTCCGCCGGAAGCCGGCACCGGGGCTGATTCACCATTCGGACAGAGGAAGCCAGTATGCCAGCCACGCCTTTCAGGCGCGGCTGAAGGAATACGGAATGGTCTGTTCGATGAGCCGCAAGGGGAACTGCTGGGACAACGCGCCGACCGAAAGCTTCTTCAACAGCTACAAGAATGAGCGGGTGCATGGCACCCGCTACAAGACGCGAGCCGAAGCCATTACCGACGCCTTTGATTACATTGAGCCGTTCTACAACCGCAGGCGCAGACATTCCACGCTCGGCTACGCCTCGCCACATCAATTCCTGAACGAGTGGATCAGGCGTCAGCATGAGCAAGAATTGGCGGCATAATGCCGTCGGGTTGGATGACGAAAAACCGAGGGAAGCTCATTCGGCGCTCATTCGTCTGCGTTTCGCCCATCACGGACGCACCTCTCCTGCGGTCAGCAATACTCGTCGCGCCATCCACAGATTCGACAGCGCAAAGAGCGTGGTCAGTTGGGCCGTGTTCTTGGCCAGTCCGCGGTAGCGCACCTTGACGTAGCCAAACTGGCGTTTCACCACACGGAAGGGATGCTCGCACTTGGCCCGGATGCTGGCGATCACCCGATTCATGTGCTCCGCCCATGCCGACAGCGGCCGTCCGG
>JAGXSN010000079.1 GCA_018333815.1 Sulfuritalea sp.
GAGGCAGCCGATGCCGATCGCGGCCCGCAGCGAAGCGGCGGGAATCTCTCCGGACTCCCCAGGCGGGCCGGGCGGCGCCGAAAAGCGGCCACGCAGGAACTGGCGTCGCGAAATCATGCGCTGATCGTATCACGCGCAAAAAAAAGGGCGGCCAGGCCGCCCCTCAAAAATGCCGCTCGCGCGGCACTCACTCGTCGCTTGCTTCCGATACTGCACCGCCATTCTGATCCGGGCGCGGCGCAATCGCCTTGATCCAGCTTAATTTTTCCCTCCCGCGGCGGGATGGCAGCTGCGGCAGTGGTTGATTTCGATGGTGACATGATCCAGCCCGGCGATGCCGGCCAGCCGGCGCCGATAGGTTTCCAGCGGCAACGGCGCGTGCGTGACGAGCGAGACGATGCAGGCGCGGCTGGCGGGACCGACGCGCCAGACATGCAGGTCGGCCAGTTCGTGATCCGGCTCGGCCTCGACGATGCGGCGGATTTCCGCCGCGATGGCGCCGTGGTCCTCGGCGTCGAGCAGCACGCCCGCCGCATCGCGCGCCAGGCTCCACGCCCAGCGGCCGATGAGGAAGGCGCCGACGATGCCCATCAGCGGGTCGAGGAAGGCCCAGCCGAACAACATGCCCCCGCCGAGGGCGACGATGGCGAGCACCGAGGTCAGCGCGTCGGCCAGCACATGCACGTAGGCGGCGCGCAGATTGTGGTCGACATGCGCGTGTCCGCGCTCGCGGTCATGGGAATGGTCGTGCTCGTGGCCGTGCGCATGCCGGCCGCCGCCGAGCAGCCAGACGGAGGCGAGGTTCACGGCCAGACCGAAGCAGGCGACGATCATCGCCTCGACGTAATGAATCTCGACCGGGGCGCGCAGGCGCGTCATCGACTCCCATGCCATCCAGACGGCCACTGCGCCGAGGAAGAGCGCACTCGAATAACCGGCCAGCGCGGTGACCTTGCCGGTGCCGAAGGTATAGCGGGGGTTGCCGGCATGCCGGCGGGCAAAATGGTAGGCATACGCCGCGACCCCCAGGGCGCCGGCATGGGTCGCCATGTGCCAGCCGTCGGCCAGCAGGGCCATCGAGCCGGTGAGCCAGCCGGCGATGAGCTCGATCACCATCGCCGTGAAGGTGAGCGCCACCACCCAGCGGGTGCGCCGCTCGGCGCGGCGTTCGGCAGCCGTGCCGAAATCGTGGCCGTGTTGCCAGGCCGACAGGTCGTGAGTGTCCATCACTCTCTCAAGAAACACGAAGGGCCGCCCCGAGTGTTTCTGCCCCTTGAGGGGAGAACCGAGCGCAGCGAGGTTTTCGGGGTGGGCTCATTGTGTGCAACGCCCCGCCTTCTGGCAACCAGTGCATGCACCCGCCGGCGCCGCAGGCGGGGGAGGAGACCCCACCGGGCCGCGCCCGCCCAGGCGTTTGAGGATGATCAGCGCCGCGGCGAGCGTCGCCCCGACCAGACCGATCCAGATCGAGGCGGAAAACGGATGCGCGCCGAAGGTCGCGGCTTGGTAATAGACCGTGGCGACGCCGTAGGCCAGGCCGAAGGTCCAGCCGGCGACGAACAGCATCCAGCGCGGGCCGCTTTCCTGATAGACCGCCGCGAGGGCGGCCGTGCACGGCGTGTAGAGCAGGATGAAGAGCAGATAGGCGAACGCGCCCGCCACGCCGTCGAAGCGTTCCGCCATGGCTCCGAAGGTGCCCGTTGCGACTTCGTGCTCGGCCGCCACGGCTTCCCGATCGGTCAAATCGCCCACGGCCAGTCCGAGCGGGTCGGCCCAGGCGCCCAGGGCCTCCGCCAGATTGGCGGGAATCGTGGCGGCGGCGGTCGATAGCGCGCTGCCAAGATGAAAAGCCTCTTCTTCCCTGGCGTCCCGTTCGGCCGCCGCGTCGTCCTCGGCCAGTGCCGCGTAGGCCGCATCCAGAGTGCCGACCACGGCTTCCTTGGCCAGAATGCCGGTGAAGATGCCGACGGCGGCGGGCCAGTTCTCTTCGGTCAGACCGATCGGGGCGAAGACGGGCGCGACGCTGCGACCCATCTCGGCCAGCACCGACTTGTCGCTGTCTTCATTCCCGAAACTGCCGTCGGTGCCGACGGCGTTGAGGACGTTGATCACCAGCACCATCGGCACGATGATGCGCCCGGCCTTGAGGATGAAGTTCTTGAGACGATCCCAGCTGTGGAGCAAAATCCCCTTGAGGGTCGGCAGGTGATAGGGCGGCATCTCCATGACGAAGGATGTCGTTTCCCCCTTCATCAGCGAGTGCTTCAGCGCCAGTCCGGTGAGAAGGGCCACCGCGATGCCGATCAGGTACAGGCCGAATACGGCGTTTTGCGCCTGGGTCGGAAAAAAGGCGGCGGCGAACAGCACATACACCGGCAAGCGCGCCCCGCAGGACATGAAGGGGGCCATCGCGATGGTCATCAGGCGATCGCGGCGGTGCTGGAGCGTGCGCGTGGCCATGATGGCCGGGACGTTGCAGCCGAAGCCGACGATGAGCGGCACGAAGGACTTGCCCGGCAAGCCGATCGCGCGCATCAGGCGATCCATGACGAAGGCCGCGCGCGCCATGTAGCCGGAATCCTCCAGGGCGGAAAGGAACAGATAGAGACAGGCGATCACGGGGATGAAGGTCGCCACGGTCTGCAGGCCGCCCCCGATCCCCCTGGCCAGCAGCAGCGTGAGCCATGCGGGCGAACCCAGCCCGGCCAGCCACAGGCCGAAGCCGTCCACGAAGAGCGCGCCGGCCGCCTGGTCGAAGAAATCGATGAAGGCGCCGCCCAGGTTGATCGAGAACAGGAACAGCAGATACATCACCAGAAGAAAGATCGGGATGCCCAAAGCCCGGTTGAGCACGATGCGGTCGATGGTCTCGGTGATCGGGTGGTCCGCCCTGCCCGAGGTTTTCAGCGCGGCGCCGGACAGCTCGGCCGCGAGGGCGTAACGGGCCGTGGCAAGATCGACGTCGGCCCGGTCCGCCTCGGCCGCCTCGGCCGCCAGCGTCGGCGCCGTGCCGCGCTCGAGCGCCTCGCGGATGGCCGACTTGAGCGCGTCCACGCCCTGGCTGCGGGAGGCGACCACCGGCACGACGAGGCAGCCCAGCCGTGCCGCCAGCGCCGCCGCGTCGAGCGTCCGGCCCCGGTCTTCGGCCACATCGACCATGTTGAGCGCGACGACCATCGGCATGCGCAGGGCCGCCAGCTGGATGGTCAAGTAGAGATTGCGTTCGAGATTGGCCGCATCGACGATATTGACGATCGCGTCGGCCGCGCCGCCGACGAGAAAATCGCGGGCGATGCGCTCGTCCAGCCCGCCGGACGCAGCATCGAGGGCATAGACCCCCGGCAGGTCGACGACCTCGACGTTCTGGCCATCGTGACGGTAGCGGCCGCTTTTCTTTTCGACGGTGACGCCGGGCCAGTTGCCCGTGCGCTGGCGCGCGCCGGTGAGCGCATTGAACAGCGTGGTCTTGCCGCAGTTGGGATTGCCCGCCAGGGCGATGCGGACGTCGGCGTGCATCAGAGTTTCTCCACGACGACCGCTGCCGCATCGCTCCTGCGCAGGAACAGCATGGAACCGCGCACCCGCAGTTGCAGGGGGTCGCCCAGCGGCGCGAGGCGCACCACGTCGACCTGCGCGCCGGGGGTGAGTCCCAGAGCCAGCAACTGGTGACGGTAAGCGGCGTCCTCGATGGCGTATCCGCTCACCCGGGCGCTGTCGCCCGCGTCCAGTTCGCCCAAGGTGGTCATGTCATGCCCCTTTCCGCACATCACAATCAAACGAGAACAATTCTTATTGTATTCAGAGGCACTCTGACAAGCAACGCTTTTCTGCGCATGCTGACTTGCACCCGTGATTCCTGCCTATCGTGGCCATAGTGAGGATTCAATGGCATTCGCTCCGTCGCGCAGGTAGTCTTCGTCACATGGACTACAGTAGCAGCCGATGACCCAAGCTCTCACACGAAAAGGAGATCCATTATGAACAACGCAGGCAAGTGCCCCGTCATGCACGGCGGAATGACCTCGGCCGACATGGCCAGGATAGACTGGTGGCCCAAGGCCCTCAATCTCGACATCCTGCACCAGCACGACAGCAAGACCAACCCGCTGGGCGCGGGCTTCGACTACCGCGAAGAACTCAAGAAGCTGGACATCGCAGCGCTCAAGAAGGATGTCAAGGCGCTGATGACCGACAGCCAGGACTGGTGGCCGGCCGACTGGGGCCACTACGGCGGCCTGATGATCCGCATGGCCTG
>JAGXSN010000080.1 GCA_018333815.1 Sulfuritalea sp.
TGGACCAGGCGGCGCGCGCCGCCGCGGCGGTCGGCCTGCGCTTCGTCACCGGGGTCGAGATTTCGGTGTCCTGGGGCGACGACCAGACCGTGCATGTCGTCGGCCTCAACCTCGACCACCGCCATCCCGGACTGCTTGCCGGACTGGCGCGGGTGCGCAGCGGACGCGATGCGCGCGCCGGCCGGATGGCCGCCGAACTGGCGAAGGCGGGGATCGACGACGCCTATGCGGGGGCGCTCAGGTATGTCGGCAACCCGGCGCTGATCTCGCGTTCGCATTTCGCCCGCTACATCGTCGAGCGCGGCTTCGCGCCGGACGTGAAGACGGTGTTCGACCGCTGGCTGGCGAAGGACAAGCCGGGTTACGTCCGCCATGCCTGGGCGGAGCTGCATGAGGCGGTGGGCTGGATCCGCGCCGCGGGCGGTGTGGCGGTGATCGCCCATCCCGGCCGCTACCGGCTCACGCCGGCAGGGCGCAAGGCGTTCTATGCGGCGTTCAGGGATTGCGGCGGCGCCGGCATCGAAGTGGTGTCCGGTGCGTGCACCGAGGCCGAAATCCGCGAGTTCGCCGGCATCGCGCGGGAATACGGCTTCCTTGCTTCGCGCGCCTCGGATTTCCACGGCCCGGGCGAAAGCTGGGCCGACCTGGGCCGCATGGTGCAACTGCCGGCCGACCTGAAACCCATCTGGGAAGCGTGGAACTGATGGCGGATTATTTCGAGATCCATCCGAAGAACCCGCAGCCGCGCCTGATCGCGCAGGCGGCGGAAATCCTCCGCAAGGGCGGCCTGGCGGCGTTTCCGACCGACTCGGCCTATGCGCTCGGCGGCCATCTCGGCGACGCCGCATTGCTGGAGCGCATCCGGCGCATCCGCGGCGTGGACGAGCGCCACCATTTCACGCTGCTATGCCGCGACCTGTCCGAGATCGCCACCTACGCGCGCGTCGACAACGCGCAATACCGCCTGCTCAAGGCGGCGACGCCGGGCAGCTACACCTTCATCCTCGAGGGCACCAAGGAGCTGCCGCGGCGCGTGCTGCACCCCAAGCGCAAGACCATCGGCCTGCGCGTGCCCGATCATCCGGTCGTGCTGGCGCTGCTGAAGGAACTCGACGAGCCGCTCCTGA
Source organism: Sulfuritalea sp. (assembly GCA_018333815.1). Taxonomy (GTDB): domain Bacteria; phylum Pseudomonadota; class Gammaproteobacteria; order Burkholderiales; family Rhodocyclaceae; genus Sulfuricystis. The sequence continues at coordinate 1,128 of JAGXSN010000080.1, forward strand.
GTTCGACCCTGATCCTGCCGGGGCCGGACAACGACGGTGTGCCGCTGTGCGATGCCGAGGAAATCTGCCGCCGGCTCGACACCCTGGTCGATCTGGTCATCGACGCCGGCGCTTGCGGTGCGGGGATGACCACCGTGATCAACCTCGTCGGCGGCGAGGTCGAGGTGCTGCGCGAGGGCAAGGGGTCGCTCGAATCCTTCGGACGGGTCGGCGGCTGAGGGTCGACTAGAATCGAAACCCTATGGAAAACCTGATCCAGACGCTGGCGATCTACGCCATTCCGGTCATCTTCGCCATCACGGTGCATGAGGCGGCGCATGGCTACGTGGCGCGTTATTGCGGCGACCCGACCGCCTGGCAGCTCGGCCGCATCACGCTCAATCCGGTGAAGCACATCGATCCGGTGGGGACCTTGCTGGTGCCGGCGCTGCTGCTGTTTTTCACCAAGGGCGCCTTCCTGTTCGGCTGGGCCAAGCCGGTGCCGGTCGACTTCGGCCGCCTGCGCAAGCCCAAGCAGGACATGCTCTGGGTGGCGGCGGCCGGCCCGGGGGCGAATCTCGCCATGGCCTTCGCCTGGGCGCTGGCGCTGAAACTGACCCTCGCCCTGCCCGAAAACGCCTACAGCCTGCCGCTGGCCGAGATGGCGCGCGCCGGCATCACCGTCAATGCGGTGCTGATGCTGCTGAACCTGCTGCCGATCCCGCCGCTCGATGGCGGCCGCATCGCCGTCAGCCTGCTGCCGACGCCCCTGGCGCTCGCCTTCGCCCGCATCGAACCCTATGGCTTCGTCATCCTGCTGGCGCTGATGTTTCTCGGCGGGCTGGAGCTGATCCTGACGCCGCTGGTGCGCACTTTTCTCTTCTTCGTCAAAAACCTGTTCGGCCTCTGACCGCCATCATGTTCGTCGCAAAAGTTCTTTCCGGCATGCGTCCCACGGGGCGTCTCCATCTGGGGCATCACCACGGCGTGCTCGCCAACTGGGTGCGGCTGCAGCACGACTATCCCTGCCTGTTCTTCGTCGCCGACTGGCACGCGCTGACGACCGCCTACGACGAGCCGGGCACGATCGAGCAGAACGCCCGGGACATGGTGATCGACTGGCTGGCGGCGGGCGTCGACCCGGAGCGGGCGACCCTCTTCGTCCAGTCGCGCGTTCCCGAGCACGCCGAACTGCACCTGCTGCTGTCGATGATGACGCCGCTGTCCTGGCTCGAGCGCGTGCCGACCTACAAGGATCAGCAGGAAAAACTGCTGCACAAGGATCTGACCACCTATGGCTTTCTCGGCTATCCGCTGCTGCAGGCGGCCGACATCCTGATCTACCGCGCCGACCGGGTGCCGGTGGGCGAGGATCAGGTGCCGCATCTGGAATTTGCCCGCGAGATCGCGCGCCGCTTCAATTTTCTCTATGGCCAGACCGGCCGCAGGCGACCCGACGGCGAGCCGGAGCTGAAGACCATCCTGGTCGAGCCGGCGGCCCTGCTGACCGCGGCCGCGAAGATGCCGGGACTGGACGGCCAGAAGATGTCGAAGTCCTACGGCAACACCATCGCCCTGCGCGAGGACGAGGCGTCGGTGCGCAAGAAGATCCGCACCATGCAGACCGATCCGCAGCGCGTGCGGCGCACCGATCCGGGCGATCCGGACCTGTGCCCGGTCTGGCAGTTCCACCAGATCTACGCGAGCGAGGAGGTGAAGGCCTGGGTGCAGCAGGGCTGCCGCTCCGCCGGCATCGGCTGCGTCGAGTGCAAGCAGCCGGTGATCGAAGGCGTGCTCAGGGAGCAGGCGCCGATGCACGAACGCGCGCGCCGCTACGAGGAGGAGCCGCGACTGGTGCAGGACATCATCGCGGCAGGCTGCGCCAGGGCGAGGCAGCTGGCGCAGGAGACCATGCGCGACGTGCGTGCCGCGCTCGGACTGGGCCGGTCGTGAAGAAGGGCGCGCAATGCCCGGCCGCCGAGGAGGCGCAACTGCTCGAGAGCATCCGCACGAGCTTCGTCGAGCGCATGCCGTTCAATCGCGTGCTCGGCCTCGACGTGGTGGCGCTGCATCACGAGCGGGCCGAGTGCCGCTTCGCGATGCGGCCGGAGCTGGTCGGCAACTACGTGCGCAACATCCTGCACGGCGGCGTGATCTCGGCGGTGCTCGACGTCACCGGCGGACTGGTGGCTTTCCTCGGCGTCCAGCAAAAACTGAAGGGCAGTCCGGTCGATGAAGTGCTGGAGCGCCTCGCCCGCATCGGCACGATCGACCTGCGCGTCGACTACCTGCGTCCGGGGCGAGGCGAATGGTTCCTGGCGCGCGGCTTTCCGCTGCGCACCGGCAATCGGGTGGCGGTGGCGCGCATGGAACTGATCAACGACCGGAATGACCTGATCGCGGTGGGCGCTGCTGCTTACACGGTGTCGTGATGACTGAAGACGCGAAACTCGGTTCTGGCGGGACGGCAGCGGGCGAGCATCACGTCCCGAAACTCTACGGCGAGCCGCTGGCGGAGCTGCCGCGCGACCTCTACATCCCGCCGGACGCGCTGGAGGTCATCCTCGACGCCTTCGAGGGGCCGCTCGACCTGCTGCTCTACCTGATCCGCAAGGCGAACCTCAATATCCTCGACATCCCGATGGCGCCCCTGACGGCGCAATATCTGGCATACGTCGAGGCGATGCGCCGCAGCAACCTCGAGCTCGCGGCCGATTACCTGCTGATGGCGGCGCTGCTGATCGAGATCAAGTCGCGCATGCTGCTGCCGCGCCCGCCCAGGGCCGACAGCGCCGAAGCCGAGGATCCGCGCGCCGAGCTGGTGCGCCGCCTGATGGAATACGAACGGATCAAGCTCGCCGCGGCCCACCTTGATGCGCTGCCGCAAGCGCTGCGCGACTTCGAGTGGGCCTCGGTGTGGATCGCGGAAAAGGCTGCCCGGCGCCAGCCCGAGGTCAGCGTGCACGACCTGCAGGTGATCTGGCTCGCGCTGATGCGCCAGGCTCGGGTGCGCCAGCACCACCGCATCCGGCGCGAGGAGCTGTCCGTGCGGGAATACATGGGAGCCATCCTGCGCCGCCTGCGGGGGAACGGCTACGTCGTGTTCGAAGATCTGTTCGGGAATGCGAACGGCCACGCCGGGATGGTGGTGAGCTTTCTTGCCCTTCTCGAGCTCGCGCGCGAAAACCTCGTCGAGCTGTCCCAGAGCGAGGCGCTGGCGCCCGTCTATGTAAAATTGCGCGATGCTGCAACTCCGCAAGCCTGAAGACTACAAGCGCGTGCTCGAGACGGCGCTGCTGGCTGCGGCCGAGCCGCTGTCGCTGGCCGAACTGAAGAAGCTCTTCGACGACCCCTTCGACGACGATACCTGGCGCACGCTGCTCGACGACCTGCGGCGCGACTGGGCCGAGTGCGGCGTCGAACTTGTCCAGCTGGCGTCGGGCTGGCGCTTCCAGACCCGGACGGAATACCAGGTCTTTCTCGACCGCCTCAAGAACGAGCGGCCGCCGAAATACTCGCGCGCCGTGATGGAGACCCTGGCGATCATCGCCTACCGGCAGCCCGTGACCCGCGGCGACATCGAGGAGATCCGCGGCGTGGCGGTGTCGCCCGGCGTGATCAAGACGCTCGAGGGGCGCGGCTGGGTGGATGCCGTCGGCCAGCGCGATTCGCCGGGGCGCCCGGCCCTCTACGCCACCACGCGCAAATTCCTGGACGATCTCGGTTTGCGCAGCCTTGCCGAATTGCCTTCCCTGGCCGAAATAGAACGGATGATCGATGCCCAACCCAACGAAGCCACGCTCGAAACCGGTGCAACCAGCCAGCCCGTCGCCAGCGAATACGACGCGGCAGCGGCCCCGGCGCAAGGCGACGCCCTTCCGGCCGCCGAGCAAGCCGCCCCGGCCAAAATCCGCTGAGGCGGCGCCGGTTCGCGCCGCCGTCCCGGAGACGCCGACCGTCAAGCTGCAAAAGGCGCTGGCGGACGCCGGCCTCGGCGCCCGGCGCGAGATCGAGGAGTGGATCGCCGCCGGGCGCGTCC
>JAGXSN010000081.1 GCA_018333815.1 Sulfuritalea sp.
GCCGGCGGCGAACAGCGCCCCGCCAAGGGCCGGACTGGCGGCGGCGGCCAGGCTGCGCGGCACGGCGGTGAAGCTGGCCGCCGCGGCGCGCTCCGCCGGGGTGACGACGGCCATGACGAAAGCCGAGCGCGTCGGCACGTCCATCTGCGACAGCGCGCTGCGCAGGAACAGCAGCCCCAGGGCGACCGGCAGGCTGTCGGCGAGGGCCGCCAGGATCAGGCAGACGTTCGCCGGGATGTGGGTGAATACCATGGTGTTGATCAGGCCGATGCGGCGCGCCACCCAGGGCGCGGCCAGCTGCGAGCCGGCCGACAGCAGGCCGGACCAGAAGAAGAACTTGGCCGCGGCGGCCAGCGAGAGGTCGAAGCGCTCGAACAGCCAGAGGGCGAGCAGGGTGTTGACGATCAGCCCGCCGGCGAAAGCGTCGACCGAAAACAGCGCGGCGAGCTTGATGACGATGGCGCGCGAGGGGCCGAGCGGTACGGGCGGGACAGCCTGTTCCTGCGCCGCGCGGGCCGGCAGGCCGCGGTAGAGGAAGAAAATGGCGACGCCGGCGAGCCCGTAGGCCACGAACATGAGGCGGATGGCGTCGAGCTGCGCCATGCCGGCTTGGGCCATCCATTGGGGGAAGGCGGCGGCCAGGGAGCCGACCGCCGCGCACAGCGCGCCGATGAAGGTGTAGCGGGCGAACAGGAAGGTGCGCGCTTCGCCCCGGGCGGCTTCCGAGAGGCGCGCGTGCTCGAGCGGCAGGAAGACGCTGACGTCGCCGCCGCTCGGGTTCATCGTGCCGAGGAAGGCGACCAGCAGCAGCGGCCAGAAGTCGGAAAAGCCGGCGAACAGCAGGCCGGTAACCGCCATCAGCCAGGCGGCGGCGAGCAGCAGCCGGCGCTGCGGCAAGCGATGCCCCCACTGGCCCAGCGCCAGCGTCATCAGCGCCGAGCCGAGCAGGGTGGCCGATGAGATCAGCCCGACTTCCCACTTGCCCAGGCCGAGGGCGAGCAGGTAGACGGGCAGCAGGATCGCGACGTAACCGTCGGTGAACGCCCGCAGTGCGCGACCGATCAGCAGCAGGCGCACCTCGGGCGCCGCGCCGGCGGGCAGGAGCATGGATTCAGGCGCCCGCGCGCATCAGCCCCTGAATTTCGGCGTGATAGCCGCGGTAGCGTTCCAGCGTCGGCGGGTTCTTGCCGTAACAGACGTTGCTCTCGATGATCTCGATGAAGCGATCTTCGGCATCCTGCTGCGAGGCCACCGCGACGACGCCGTCCCAGATGATATCCACGAGCCGGTCGGCGTAGATGACGATGCGTTCCTCGAGCGTGCGCAGGGTGTAGTCGCGGATCGGCAGGCCCAGTTCCATGGCCTCCTCGGTGCTCAGACCGCCGCGGATGTGCTTTTGCATGATGTCGGTGACGGCCACCGGCAGGCCCAGGGCGGCGCCCATCTCGGCGCCGATCTTGCCGTGCTCGATGGCATGGGTTTTCGCCTTGCCCAGATCATGGAACAGCGCGCCGCGCCCGACCAGTTCCAGGTCGACCGGCGTCTGGCTGGCCGCGACCACGCGCCGGGCGATTTCCAGCGCCTTGCCGGCCACCTTGAGCGAGTGCTCGAGGTCGTCGGCCGCCATGCCGGCATCCTGCAGCAGCTTGATGTCGGCCATGTCGATCGTGTAGTCGCGCCCGCGCCGGCGGATGCCGTAGTAGTCGAGCGCCTCGTCGCGGGCGGCGACGTCCTTGCCCCAGATTTTCGTGAATTTGCTGTCGAGGTCCTCGCGCAGGTGCTCGATATACTCGCGCAGGCCTTCTGCGCCGAACTTCGCCTGGATTTCCGGGGCGAAATCGACGATTTTCGTGAAGTCGTGGCGATCGAGCTGGTGATCGGCATCGTTGATCCAGGCATGGAGGTCGGCATAGTCCTTGCCGGTGCGGGACAGGCTGGAATGCATATGCTTGGTGGTGGGGGGCATTGCGGGTCTCCGGAGAGGTGGGAAATGAATGGGTCTAGGCGAGCGGTCCGCCGGCGGCCTTCCAGCCCTCGATGCCGCCCTCGATGAAACGGGCCTTGAGTCCGCGCGCCTGCAGCTGGTCGACCACGCCGTTCGAGACCGAGCCGCCGCGTACGCAGTAGAGGACGATGTCCTGATCCCTGGGCAGGGCATCCGCCCATGCGGCGAGCTTTTCCGGGTCGTGCCAGGTGGCGCCGGGAATCTGTTCGGTCGATGCCGCGCGGTCGTTGGCGCGGCGCACGTCGATCAGGTGCACGCCGGCGAGCGCGGACTTGAGGGCTTCGGGCTTGATGGTGCGTTCCATGGTCAGTCTCCGGCGACGGCGGCCAGCTTTTGCGAGGCGGCCGCAAGGTTGAGGTTGTTCATGTAGGCGTCGACATAGGCGCCGGCCTTGGCGCCGAAGTCCATGTGATAGCTGTGCTCGTACATGTCGAGCGCGAGCAGCGGCGCGGCGCCCGCGACGTTGCCGGTATGGTCGGCCGCCCAGGTGTTGACGAGCCGGCCGGCGCGCGGCGACCAGGCCAGCAGCACCCAGCCCGAGCCGCCGCCGAGCGCCTTGCCCATCGCGGCAAACTGGGACGCCCAGCGGTCGAAGCTGCCGAAATCCGTCGTGATCCGGGCGGACAACGCGTCATCGGCGCTGCTGGCGCCGAGGCTGTCGAAGAACACCTCGTGCAGCAGCATCGAGTTCATGGCGACCATCTGCTCGCGCTTCAGACCGTTGACGACGAACACCGGCGCGGCCGCCCAGTCCAGTTCGGCGAGCTTCTGCTCGATGGCGTTGAGGCGCTTCACCGCGCCGCCATAATTGTTCTCGTAGTGGCTGACGATGATTTTCTCGGACATGCCGGCGATGGCGCCGGGGTTGCAGGCGAGGGGTTTCGGTTCATGGAGCGTCATGGTGCGTCACCTCAGACAAAGAAGGAGTGAACCAGGCCGAACAGGGCGCAGACGCCGATGACCTTCATGATGTCCTGCTTGTATTTCCACAGGGCGAGGAAGGCGGCGATGGCGACAAGCACCGAAATCCACTCGAAGGGCGCGGCGAAGGGCTGGGCATCCGTGGCCTTGGGCCAGAAGGTGTACCAGGCGAAGAACAAGGCGAGGTTGAGGATCACGCCGACGACGGCGGCGGTGATGGCGGTGAGCGGCGCGGTGAACCTCAGTTCGCCGCGCGTCGCCTCGACCATCGGCCCGCCGGCAAGGATGAACCAGAAGCTCGGCAGGAAGGTGAAGAAGGTTGCCACCGTCGCGCCCGCCAGTCCGGCGGCGATCGGATTGGCCAGGACGCCCTGGCCGACGGCGCCGAGATAGCCGATCCAGGTGACGACCTTGATCAGCGGCCCCGGCGTCGTTTCGCCGAGCGCCAGGCCGTCCATCATCTGCGGGCCGGTGAGCCAGCCGAAGTGTTCGACCGCGCCCTGATACACATAGGGCAGCACGGCATAGGCGCCGCCGATGGTCAGGAAGGCCGCCTTGGTGAAAAACTCGCCCATGTCGAACAGCGTCGGTTCGGGACGCAAGGCCAGCATGACGCTCCCCCAAAGGGCGATGAAGATGACCGTCATCACAATCAACCTGCCCCAGGAGAACTTCGCGTGCGCCGGCGGCGGCGTGTCGTCGTCGATGATGGCCGGGCCGTGCGTCTTGCCGGACGCGCCATGCCCGCCCCCCGCCTGGAACTTGGCCGGCAGCAGCTTGCCGCCGATGGCGCCCAGGATGCCGGCGGCGAGCACGATCCACGGAAAGCCGATCTTGAAGAAAAAGATGCCGATGAAGGCCAGCGCGGCGATCGCCATCAGCACCCCGTTGTTCAGCACCTTGCTGCCGATGCGCCAGGCGGCAAACAGCACCACGGCGACCACGGCGGGCCGGATGCCGTAGAAGATGCCCTGCAAGGCCGGCGTGTCGCCGTAGCTCAGATAGACGCCGGCCAGCACGGTGACCAGCACGAAGGCCGGCATGAAGAACAGGATGCCGGTCATCACCGCGCCCTTGACGCCATGCATCAGCCAGCTGATGTAGATGGCGAGCTGGATCGCTTCCGGCCCGGGCAGCAGCATGCAGTAGTTGAGGGCGTGGAGAAAGCGACGTTCCGAGAGCCAGCGGCGGCGCTCGACCAGTTCGGTGTGCATCATCGCAATCTGCCCGACCGGGCCGCCAAAGGCGATGAAGCCCAGCTTGAGCCAGTATTTGAAGGCTTCGCCCAGCGAAGGGGCCGGCGGCGGCGCGGTGTTGGCGAGATCACTCATCGGTTGGACTCCTGTGTGTAGTTGCGGTGGAGGTTGTCGAAAACGCGCGCGGCTGCGGCCAGCCGCCGGTCGTCGGCGGCGGTGGCGGCGCGCAGGCCGGC
>JAGXSN010000082.1 GCA_018333815.1 Sulfuritalea sp.
GGCAGGCCTTACGCGCCGGCCAGGCGTTTCAGTTCGTAGAGCTGCTCGAGCGCCTCGCGCGGACTCAGCGCGTCCGGCTCGAGCGCCTGCAAGGCCGCGACCGCCGGATGTTCTTCCTTCTCGAAAGTCGGCCCCGGCGGGACGGCATGGCCGGCCTGCGCCGACCTGGGGACGGCACTGAACAGGTCGGGTTGCGGCGCGGCGGCGACGGCGCGCTGCTCCAGTTCGACCAGACGGCGCTGCGCCTCGCGCAGCACGGCGGGCGGGATGCCGGCCAGCGCGGCGACATGGAGGCCGTAGGACTGCGAAGCGGGGCCGGGCTCTACGGCGTGCATGAACACCACGGTCTTGCCGTGCTCGACCGCGCCCAGATGCACGTTGGCGCACGCGGCATGATCCGCGGCGAGCTGGGTGAGCTCGAAGTAGTGGGTGGCGAACAGCGTCCAGGCGCGCGTTTTGTCGACGAGGTGGCGGGCGATCGCGAAGGCCAGCGCAAGGCCGTCGAAGGTCGAGGTGCCGCGCCCGATCTCGTCCATCAGCACGAGGGATTTGTCCGTCGCGCCGTTGAGGATCGCCGCCGCCTCGGTCATCTCGACCATGAAGGTCGAGCGGCCGGAAGCCAGATCGTCCGATGCGCCTATTCTCGTGTGGATCGCGTCGAGCGGGCCGAGCCGGCAGGCCGTCGCCGGCACGAAGCTGCCGCAATGCGCGAGCAGGGCGATCAGCGCGGTCTGGCGCATGTAGGTCGACTTGCCGCCCATGTTCGGGCCGGTGACGATCAGCATGCGGCGGTTCGGGTTCAAATCGAGGTCGTTGGCAATGAAGCTGCCGACTTGTCGTTCCACCACCGGGTGGCGGCCGCCGCAGATCTCGAGGCAGGGATACTCGACGAATTGCGGCCGGCAGTAATCGTAACGCCGCGCCGCCGTGGCGAAAGCGCACAGGCCGTCGAGCTGGGCCAGCGCGCGGGCGATGCGCTGAAAGGCGGCGATGTCGCCGGTGAGCGCGTCGAGCAGCGCGTCGTAGAGGCGTTTTTCCAGCGCCAGGGCGCGCTCGTTCGCGGAGAGCGCCTTGTCCTCGAAGGCCTTGAGCTCGGGCGTGATGTAGCGCTCGGCGTTCTTCAGCGTCTGGCGGCGCCGGTAGTCGTCCGGCACATTCGGCACCTTGGCGGCTTGCGCATGCGTCACCTCGATGTAGAAGCCATGCACCTTGTTGTATTCGACCTTGAGGCTGGGGATCTGCGTGCGCTCCTTCTCGCGCGCCTCCAGTTCGATCAGGAAAGCCCCGCAATTGCTCTGGAGGTCGCGCAGCTCGTCGAGTTCGGCGTCGAAGCCCGCGGCGATCACGCCGCCGTCGCGCAGCAGGGCGGGCGGCTCGGCGGCGATGCTGCGTTCGAGCCGATCGAGGCAATCGACGGGAATGGCCAGATCGGCGCGCAGGGTTTGCAGCAGCCCTTCACAGTACGCCAGCAGGCCGGCGATTTCGGGCAACTGCTTGAGCGTGTCGCGCAGCGCGGCAAGCTCACGAGGACGCGCGGACTTGAGCGCGATGCGGCTGGCGACGCGCTCGACATCGGCGACGCCTTTGAGCGCATGCGTAAGCCGGTCGAGCGGGCCATCGTCAAGCAGGGTGGCGCTGGCGCCCTGCCGCGCCGCGGCGATGGAACGGTCGGTCAGCGGATGATGCAGGCAGTGGCGCAGCCAGCGCGTGCCGGCCGCCGTGGCGCAGGTATCCAGCAGCGACAGCAGCGTCGGAGAAGGTTCGCCGCGCAGCGTCTCGGTGAGTTCGAGGTTGCGCCGCGTCGCGGCGTCGAGCCGCAACCACTGCGACTCGCGTTCCAGCGTCAGGCCGGTGACGTGCGCGAGCGCCAGCAGCTGCGTCGCCTGCGCATAGCGCAGCAGCGCACCGGCTGCCCCGAGTGCCAGCGCCGCATCGTCCGCATCGGGAACGAAGGCGGCGAGGTCGCGCGTGCCGAACTGCGCAGTGAGCAATTGCACGGCGCCGGGTGTGTCGAAATGCCAGTCGGGCCGTCTGACCAACACCGACTTTTGCTCGGGCAGCACGGGATTGGCGTTTTCGCCGAGCAGGATCTCGGCGGGCTTGAGGCGGGTGAGCTGGGCGGGCAGGGCGCTCGCGGCGGTTTCGAGCAACCGCAGTTCGCCGCTGGCGAGGTTGAGCCAGGCCAGGCCAACGCGCTGGCGCTCCGTCGCCATCGACAGCAGCAGGCTGTCGCTGCGCTCGTCGAGCAGCGCCGCGTCGGTCAGCGTGCCGGGCGTGACGATGCGCACGACCTGGCGCTCGACCGGTCCTTTGCTCGTGGCAGGATCGCCGATCTGCTCGCAGATCGCCACCGACTCGCCGAGCCTGACCAGCCGCGCGAGGTACTGCTCGACGGCGTGGTAAGGCACGCCGGCCATCGGAATCGGCCGGCCGGCCGACTGGCCGCGCTTCGTCAGCGTGATGTCGAGCAGGCGCGCCGCCTTTTCCGCGTCTTCGTAGAAAAGCTCGTAGAAGTCCCCCATCCGGTAGAACAGCAGCACGTCCGGATGCGCCGCCTTGAGCCGCAGGTACTGGACCATCATCGGCGTATGGCGGGCAAGATCCTCGGCGGCAGGCGGCGTGACGGACATGGGGACTGCGAATGCGCCGCAGCAGGGCGGGCGCGTCGGCCGGCGATTATACCGGCACCCTCCATGGGCTCCGCAACCCTGATTTTTTTTGGCTCCCCGACCTGGGCTCGAACCAGGGACCTACGGATTAACAGTCTTCAGGCCGGGTACGGAAACGCATCCTAGCGAATTCTGGAAACTTCGCAACCCCATGAATTTCCGCGATTCCAGCATGACCATGAGCGCGGCGACCTTCTGCCTCATTCCAGCATTTTGTGTAATTTCCCATGCCGGATTACACAGGAATTACACAGGGCGGTGCAGATAACTTGCTGATTCCGCTTGTTGAAAAGCAACAGATTCGGCGGACATTCGCCGTCCCGCTAGCGCCGACTCTTGGGTTCTGCATAACGGCCAGAAGCGGTCCTTCACAGGCGACAGTTGGACTTAGGATTGGCACGCCAGTTCAGACATATCTCAGAACTGGACCCTAAACGCTAACAACAGCCGCTAGAAAACTATGTCGGCGTGGGCCTTGAGTTCGCGGCGAACTGGACCGCCGAGGTGGTCAAGATACACCCGCATGCCTTCACGACGGGCAAACTTGAACGCGGGGATCAGATCACTATCGCCTGTAACGACGACGATAGAACTGGCGAGCTGACGAAGTGAAAGCAGCGCGATGTCCAGACCGATTCGGAGATCAACCCCTTTCTGTTGCACGTTGGGTTGCAAGTCTTTGGCCACCGGCACCCGAGGGGCTTTCAACATGGATGTCATGGCAGCCTTGCCGATCTTCCACCCCCGAGCGACCGTTTCACCTTTCCGAACAGCAAAGTCCTGCTCTAACTCCAACTGGTCAAGCAGCGAGGTGCTGCGGGAATAGACGGGGCTGGAGCCAAGGTCAACCGCCGTGCCATCGATGGGGTTGGTCAATGTGGCAGTCGATGGCGGCGCATCATAGTAGTAGATGCGCAGCAAATCGTGACCTGCTAAGGTGGGGTGCGCCTTGATGCGCTGGCATTCGGTAACGATGTCAGCTACGGAAGGAAACGACTTCTTCCGCTGGCCAAGCGTTTTGGTGACAAACCCACCGTCGAGGAGGATCGCAAACTTGGGGTTCATTTGGGGGGGGGGTGCCCCTTACCGCTGGCGCCGCTTGCGCGGACTTGGATCAGGTACCAGCGGGGGAGCGGTCTTTCATCAGGAAGCAGATATTAAACGCCCTTACTTTCTCAGTCAATCGGATTAGCGAATGGTTCCATCAGCTAATCTAGGTACTGGGAGGCTGATTCCAGGGGGCGACTGCCACCGTCCCGCCAGCTCGGACTTATCTGTTTTGCGAAACAGATTCAGCCATCCCGGCCCAGGTCATCAAGCAGATCAAGGCCCAAGCCAGCCCCCGCCGATTCATCAGCCCAAGCCGTTCGGCCATATACCAACGACAAAATCCAGAAGAAAGCAGATCAAATTTGAAAAGTCGGCGCTGGCGATACGGCGGTCGACTTGGTTTTGGGGAGCCCCTGCGGGGCGGACGGGAGCGAGGCTGCCGAGGCGGGAACGAGCAACGCAGTGCGAGCCGCCGCAGGCAGACCGCAGGGCGGGCGGGCATCAATACCTCCCAGCGCGCAGCGCCCGAATAAACAGCCTGAGCAACGCGAACCGAAATAGCCGTTGTCCGGGCTGGGGCGCAAGACATAACAGACCATTACCCGAACCCGCAGGGCGCGCACGCGGTAGGCACACAAAGCGAAGCCCTGCGTAGCGACTGGCCTACTTTGGGTAATGCGCTGTTATGTTAAAGCTCGACGCGCAGCGGCGAATTTACCCCAGCCCTGCTGCGTGACATTCGCGCGATGCGCGCTGACTCGGACTTTGACTGGCAATCCCGCGCAGCGGGTTTGCCTTGGCCGTGTGCGACCTGCGGAATGGAGCAGGAATGAGGACGGGACGCGGCAAGGTTTTGGCCGCGTAGCCGCCGAATGGATGCGCAATGCAGCAGGTGGCACGGTCTTGACCTTGCAGGCTGACACGACCCGGCAGCGCAGTCGTCCGCTTCACCGCAGGTAAGCGGCGGCGGGCCACGAAGTGCAGGAGGGTGAGCGGCGCCCTGGCGTAGCCGCTGGAGCCGTGAGCGGCTTTATGCTGACGGCGCAGGCGGCGGGCAGCAGGCACCACGGCTGGCCAAGAGCAAAAGTCGGCGCTGGCGACACGGCGACAGCAGGAGAGACAAAGCCAGTGGCGCAGCCTCTGGCGCGGTTCAGCACCCGACGCGGTAGCCGCCGGTGTACCGGCTCCGATTGTCTGGACACGCTTTTGCAACTCAGGCCGCCTTTCGCATGGCATGAGCCTGACGGACTTCAAGGGGTGACATGAAGCCCATTTTTTCGAGACGCCAATGGCAGTTGTAGCGTTCCTTGAATTCGGCCACGGCGACACGAACTTCTTCGAGGTTCTTGAAGACGCGGCCATGGAACACCTGTTCCTTGAGCGTTCTGTTGAACCGTTCGGCAACGCCATTGGTCTGCGGTT
>JAGXSN010000083.1 GCA_018333815.1 Sulfuritalea sp.
TCTTTTCGCCCATTTTTCCGCCATTCAATCGAGCGGCTTCAAGACGCTGCGCGAAGGTCAGCGCGTCAATTTCGACGTGACCTCCGGCCCCAAGGGCCAGCAGGCGGCGAACATCCGTCCGATCGACTGATCGACGTTTTGCGGGCGCGGCCAACGGCCCTGCCCGCCCGACAACCCCAAGTTGTCGATTGGGCCCGGGTTTTCCCGGGCCTTTTTATTCCCGCATACCGGAGGCACGAGCATGGCCAAGGAAGAACTCATCGAAATGAATGGCGTGGTGATGGAAGTCCTGCCCGATTCGCGCTTTCGCGTCACGCTCGACAACGGACACGGCCTGGTAGCCTACAGCGCGGGCAAGATGCGCAAGCACCATATCCGCATCCTGGCCGGCGACAAGGTCTCGCTGGAACTATCGCCCTATGACTTGAGCAAGGGACGCATCACCTTCCGGCACATCGAGGGACGCGGCAACGTGGCGCCGCCCCCCGCGCGACGGCGGTTCTGAGTTTCAATCCGGTCGCTGTCCGCTGCCGTCCCGCCGGCGCCGGATTTTCAGCGATGGCGCGAACCGAAATGATGTCCCGCTGCGGCAGGGCGGCGATTACCCGCCGGCTTTGCCGGCGCCTTGATGGTCGGCTTGGCCCCGCGCGCCGGCTGAGCCATGCGCGCGCTGCGCGGCTTCTGAATCGGCTCGGCCTTGATCTTTGGGTCGGGCTCGAAACCGGGCATCACTCGTTTCTCGATCTCGTGCTTCAATACTCTTTCGATGTCGCGCAGCAGCTTGTGCTCGTCGATGCAGACCAGCGAGGTCGCCTCGCCCGAGGCCCCGGCCCGGCCGGTGCGGCCGATGCGATGCACGTAATCCTCCGGCACGCTCGGCAGCTCGTAATTGACCACGTGCGGCAGATCGTCGATGTCGATGCCGCGCGCCGCGATGTCGGTGGCGACCAGCACGTTGATCTTGAGCTTCTTGAAGTCGTCGAGCGCGCGGATGCGCTGGCCCTGGCTCTTGTTGCCGTGCAGGGCGGCGGCGCTGATGCGTGCCTTGCACAGACGCTCGGCCAGCGCGTCGGCACCGTGCTTGGTGCGGGTAAACACCAGCACCTGATGCCAGCGGTTCTCGGTGATCAGGCGCACCAGCAGGTCCCGTTTGCGTTCCCGATCGACGCAATAGACGCACTGCGCGACCGCCTCGGCCGGCGCGTTGCGGCGCGCCACCTCGACGCTGACCGGATCGCGCAGCAGGCCGGTGGCAAGCGCACGGATCTCATCGGAAAAGGTTGCGGAGAACAGCAGGCTTTGCTTCCTTTTCGGCAACAGCGCGAGGATCTTGCGAATGTCGTGGATAAAGCCCATGTCGAGCATGCGGTCGGCCTCGTCGAGCACGAGGATCTCGATGCCCGACAGGTCGATGTTGCGTTGAGATACATGGTCGAGCAGGCGTCCCGGCGTGGCGACGACGATATCGACGCCGGCCTTGAGCAGCTTGGTCTGCGGCCCGATGGCGACGCCGCCGTAGATCGCGGCGGTGCGCAGCTTGACATGCTTGCCGTAGGTGAACACGCTCTGCTGCACCTGGATCGCCAGCTCGCGCGTCGGCGCCAGCACCAGCGCGCGCGGCTTGAAGCGCTTGAGCGACAGGTGGGTGTCCTGCGCCAGCCGTTGCAGGATCGGCAGGGTGAAGCCGGCGGTCTTGCCGGTGCCGGTCTGGGCGGCGGCCATCAGATCGCGGCCGGCCAACACCAGCGGCACGGCCTGGGCCTGGATGGGGGTCGGCGTGTCGTAGCCCTGTTCGGTGACGGCGCGCAGAATGTCGGCCGACAGGCCGAGTTCGGAAAAGTGCATGAGTGCTCCCGGAATCGGCCACTCGTGCATTCACGAATCAGTCTGGGCAGAAACGCTGAAGGGGATGGAAACGCGGTGGAAAATCCGGACGCGACACGCGGCGGTTGGACTGATGACTAGCCGCGCGGCGCGCAGTGTAACAGTTTCCGGGAAGTTGTCCGCTGCTGCATTCAGCGCCGCGCCAGTTCCTCCCCCACCAGCGTCGCCAGCTGTTTCAGCCCGAAGCTCGGCAAGGGCCGGCCATTCACGAAGAACTCCGGCGTCTTGTCCACGCCGAGCAGGCGGGCATCGGCGGCGTCCTGGGCGATGAGCGCGGCAATGGCCGGGTCGGCCGCGTCGGCCCGCAGCCGTTCCATGTCGAGACCGATGCCTGCCAGCACGCGCCGCGCCTCCTCGACGTTGGGACGGTGGTTGGGCGTCCAGCGCTCCTGGGTCTCCAGCAGGGCTTCCAGCGCGGGCCACATCTGCCCCTGGCGCCGCGCCGCCTCGATGAGGGCGATGACCTGGTCGACGCCGGGGTGGAAGGGCGCGTAGCGCAGCACGAGGCGCAGGTTCTGGGGCTCGTCCGCGAGCATCCGCTTGACTGCGGGATAAAAGGTCGCGCAGGTGCCGCAGGCGGGGTCGATGAATTCGACGATGGTGACCTTCGCATTGGGATGGCCGAAGGCCGGCGAATGCATCCGCACCAGGGCTTCGGCATGGGCGACCGGCGGCGGCCCCTCCGGATCCTTGGGCGTTGCGGTTTGGATCAGCGTGGCGACGGCGAAGGCGAAAAACAGGAGGGCCAGGGCGCCGGCGAACAGGGTTTTGGGTTTCATCGATGACTCCTGAAATGCGCCGCAGCGAGAAGCGCGACGAGGGTGGCGAAAGCGACGATCGACAGAACCGGGATGGTAACGAAACCGAACCAGCGGATCACCGTCTCCGCGCAGGGGATGCCCTGGCGACAGGGCCCGATCGCCTCCGGAATGAGTCCGACGACGATGCCCTGGTGATAGAGCGCGAGCAGCAGACCGATCGCCGCGAGGACGAGCCCCTGGCGGATCACGCGCACGTCGAGATCGGGAAACAGGCCGAAGGGCAGGATCACGGCCAGCGGAAACATGACAATGCGCTGATACCAGCACATCGGGCAGATGGGCAGCCCGACCACCTCGCCCAGGAAAAGGGCCGAGAGCGTGGCGGTCGCGGCGACGATCCAGGCGGCGAACAGCAGCAGCCAGGCCGGCGACGGCGGGGCGGAAGAAGATACGGTCATGTCGGACTCCTTCGCAGGCGGCGTTCTTCGATCAAGGCGTAGAGCGCCGGGATCACGATCAGGGTGAGCAGCGTGGAGGAGATCATACCGCCCACCATCGGCGCGGCGATGCGCCGCATCACCTCGGCGCCGGTACCGGTGCTCCACATGATGGGCAGCAGGCCCGCCATGATCGTCACCACCGTCATCAGCTTGGGGCGGACGCGCTCGACCGCTCCCTCCATCACCGCTGCATAGAGCTCGCCGCTGTTCGGCCGGCGCCCTGCTTCCCGCGCCCGGCGCTTCACGTTTTCCCAGGCATGGTCGATGTAGATCAGCATCACCACGCCGGTCTCGGCCGCCACGCCGGCCAGCGCGATGAAGCCGACCGCCACGGCCACGCTCATGTTGTAGTCGAGCGCCCACATCAGCCAGACGCCGCCGACCAGCGCGAAGGGGACCGAGAGCATGACGATCAACGTTGGCGCGAGTGCGCGGAAGTTGAGATAAAGCAGCAGGAAGATGATGAGCAGGGTGAAGGGTACGACGATCTTGAGGCGCTCGATGGCGCGCTCCATGTATTCGAACTGGCCGCTCCAGGTCACGTAATACCCGGTGGGGAACTCGACCCCTGCGGCCACGGCGCGGCGCGCCTCGGCCACATACGAACCGATGTCGCGCCCCTCGATATCGACGTAGATATAGACGGAGAGCAGCGCGTTCTCGGTACGGATCGCCGGCGCGCCCTGCCGGATGACGACCTGCGCCACTTGCCCGAGCGGCACCATCATGGCCGGCCCGCCCGCGGGCCCCGGCGCCGGCACCAGCACGTTGGCGGCGATCTCCTGCGGATCGTCGCGCAGCTCGCGCGGGTAGCGCACCGTCACGCCGAAGCGCTCCCGGCCCGCCACCAGGGTCGTCACCACCTCGCCGCCGAGCGCGATGGCGATCACCTCCTGCAGCTCATCGACCAGGATGCCGTAACGCGCGAGCTGGGCGCGATCCGGCTCGATGTCGAGATACCAGCCGCCGGTAATCCGTTCGGCATAGGCGGAGCGCGTCCCCGGCACTTCCCTCACCACGGCCTCGATCGAACGCGCGAGCCGCTCCATCTCCTCCAGATCCTGGCCGAACACCTTGATGCCGACGGGCGTGCGGATGCCGGTGGAGAGCATGTCGATGCGCGCCTTGATCGGCATGGTCCACGAGTTGGCGATGCCGGGGAACTGCAGGGCCCGGTCCATCTCGGCGATCAGGGTGTCGACGTCCATGCCCGGCCGCCATTCCGACTCGGGCTTGAGGTTGATCACCGTCTCGAACATCTCGATCGGCGCCGGGTCGGTCGCCGTATTGGCGCGGCCGGCCTTGCCGATTACCGACTGCACCTCCGGAAAACTCTTGATGATCTTGTTCTGCGTCTGCACCAGTTCCGCCGCCTTGGTGACGGACATCGCCGGCAGTCCCGTCGGCATGTAGAACAGCGTGCCTTCGTTGAGCGTCGGCATGAACTCGCTGCCGATGCGGCTCGCCGGCCACCAGGCGCTGGCGAAGACCGCGCCGGCCAGGATCAGGGTCGTCCATTTCCAGCGCAGCACGCGCGCGATCACCGGCCGGTAGCGCGCGATGAAGAAGCGGTTCACCGGATTCTCGTTTTCCGCGCGGACGTGTCCGCGGATGAATAGCAGGATCAGCACCGGCACCAGCGTCACCGCCATCAGCGCGGCGGCGGCGATGGCGAAGGTCTTGGTCCACGCCAGGGGCGCGAACAGGCGCCCTTCCTGCGCCTCCAGCGTGAAGACGGGCAGGAAGGCGACGGTGATCACCAGGAGCGAGAAGAACAGCGCCGGGCCGACCTCCTTGCAGGCCAGGATCATCGCCTCGATGCGCTCTTCCCGCGTATGCCCGGGGCGCAGCCGTTCGAGGTGCTTGTGGGCGTTCTCGATCATGACGATGGAGGCGTCGATCATGGTGCCCAGCGAAATGGCGATGCCGGCCAGGCTCATGATGTTCGAGTTGATGTCGAGCAGCCGCATGGCGATGAAGGCCATCAGCACGCCCACCGGCAGGATCATGATCGCCACCAGCGAACTTCTCACATGCAGCAGGAAGATGAAGCACACCAGGGCGATGATGAGGGACTCCTGCAACAGCGTCGACTTGAGCGTGTCGATGGCGCGCTCGATCAGCTCGGAGCGGTCATAGACCGTCTCGATTCTCACCCCTTCGGGCAGGCCGGGAGACAGCTCGGCGATCTTCGCCTTGACGTTGTCGATCACCTCCAGCGCGTTCTCGCCGTGGCGGGCGACGACGATGCCGGACACCACCTCGCCCTCGCCATTGAGCTCGGCGATGCCGCGTCGCTCGTCGGGGCCCAGTTCGACGCGCGCGATATCGACGATCCGCACCGGCGTGCCGCGTTCGGACTTGACGACGATCTGTTCGAGATCCTCCTTGCCGCGCAGATAACCGCGGCCGCGCACCATGAACTCGGTCTCGGCCATTTCCACGACGCGGCCGCCGACGTCGCGGTTCGAGGCGCGGATCGCCTCGGTCACGGCCAGCAGGGACACGCCGTAGCCGCGCAGCTTGATCGGATCGACGACGACCTGATACTGCTGCACGAAGCCGCCGATGCTCGCCACCTCGGCCACCCCCGGCGTCTTGGTGATCTGGTAGCGCAGATACCAGTCCTGCAGCGTGCGCAGCTCGGCCAGGGTGTGCTGCGCGCCCAGCACCGCATACTGGAACACCCAGCCCACGCCCGAGGCGTCCGGCCCCAGGCTGGGCGTGACGCCCTCGGGCAGCCGTCCGGCGGCGGTGTTGAGATACTCGAGCACGCGCGAGCGCGCCCAGTAGATGTCGGTGCCGTCCTCGAAGATGACATAGACGAAGGAAGCGCCGAAGAACGAGAAGCCGCGCACCACCTTCGATTTCGGCGCCGCCAGCAGCGCGGTGGTGAGCGGGTAGGTCACCTGGTCCTCGACCACCTGCGGCGCCTGGCCGGGGAACTCGGTGTAGACAATCACCTGGGTGTCGGACAGATCCGGCAGGGCGTCGAGCGGGGTTTTCCACAGCGCCACCACGCCGGCCAGCACCACCAGCGCCGTGACCAGCAGGACGAGAAACTTGTTGCGCGCCGACCATTCGATGAGGAAGTGGAGCATCTCAGTGGGCCTCGATCCGGGTGATGACCCATTCGCCGGGCTTCCTTTCGCCGAACTCGAAATGGATCCGTGCGCCCGGTTGCAGCTTGTCGATGAGCGCCGGATTGGCCAGGATGAATTCCATGGTCATCTGCGGCCAGTTGAGGCTGGCCACCGGCTCGTGCGTCACCATGACCGCACCGCTGGCCTCGATGCTGTCGAGGGTGCCGACGGCATGGTGGCTCACGGTTGGCTTTCGTTTCATCGCGGCGAGCGCCGCCTTGAGATTGCTTTCCGAATCGATCAGGAAGTTGGCTGCGACGACGACCTGCTCGCCTTCCTTCACGCCCGCCTTCACCTCGACATAATCGTCGCCGCGCAGACCGAGTTTGACCTCGCGCGGCTCGAAGCGGCCTGCCTCGACCTGCACCAGGACGCGCTGCGTGACGCCGCCCTCGATCACGGCGGAAAGCGGGATCGCCAGCGCCGTCCCGCCGGCGCCGACATTCACCTCGGCCTGCGCATACATGCCCGGCCGCAATTCGCCCTTCGGGTTGGCCAGCTCGATGCGCACCGGGGTCGTGCGCGTCTCGACGTTGAGCGTCGGGTAGAGATAGCTCACCTTGCCGGCAAGCGTCCTGTCCGGCCAGGCGTCGATGCGCACCGCCACGGCCTGACCGACCTTCACCGCGGCGATGTCGCGTTCGAAAACGTCCACGATCACCCACACGTTCGACAGGTCGCCGATCTCGTATAAGGTTTCCCCGGGCATGAAGCGCATGCCCTGGAGCGCTTTCCGCTCGAGGATCACGCCGGCCGCCGGCGAACGGAAGGTCAGGGTACGCTGCGGCTCGCCACCGCTTGTCAGGCGCTCGATCTGCTCGGCGGAGATGTCCCAGTTGGCCAGCCGCGCCAGGGCGGACTCCGCTACCCGCCGCATGCCCGCCTGGGCCTCGGGCCCTGCTCCTGCCAGGGCGGTCACGCCGCGCGCGGCGACCTGGTATTCGCGCTGCGCCGAAACCAGCTCCGGGCTATAGACCTCGAACAGCGGCTGGCCGCGCCCCACCGCCTGGCCGGTCGCATTCACGTGCAGCCGTTCGATCCAGCCTTCGAATTTTGGCGCCACGGCGACCACGCGCCGCTCGTCGACCTCGATGCGGCCGACCGAGCGGATCGGCCGCACCAGCTCGCGCACGGTCGCCGCCTCGGTGCGCACGCCGAGTTTTTGCACCCGCGCCGTGCTGATCTTCACCGCGCCGCCGGCATCCTGTTCCTCGCCCTCATAGACCGGGATGTAGTCCATGCCCATCGAATCCTTCTTCGGCACCGGCGAGGTGTCGGGCAAGCCCATCGGGTTGCGGTAATAGAGAATCTTGCGCCCCTCCGGTGCGCCGCTGGCCATCTCGCCGCCGCCGACTTTTTGCCCCTGCTGCCCGCCGAACCAGTAGCCGAGGCCGCCGACGGCGACGATCAGCACCGCGATTGCAATCTTGTTCATAGCTCTTCTCCGATGGTGCGCTCGATGTCGGCGCGGCGCTGCTCCTGCAGGACGCGCGCGCGCACCAGCTCTTCCTTCGTTCTGCGGATCTGGCGCTGGGCGTCGAGCACGGCGGCAAAATCCACCTGGCCGGTCTCGTAGCCGGTCAGCGCGGCCTGCAAGGTCAGTTCGGCCTGCGGCAACAGGCTGCCGCTCGCCAGTTCGGCGACGCGGCGCGCGGCCTGGATGCCGGTCAGGCTCTCGGACACCTCGGCGCGCAGCTGATTGAGGGTCGCTTCCCGGCGCGCCAGCGTGGCGTCATGCAGGCGCGCCGCCTCGCGCTCCTGGGCGCGCCGGCTGGCGCGCTGCAGCGGGATGTTGACCTCGAACATCAGATCGTAGCCTGTCACGCGGCTGCGCTCCTGCATCGCCGCCAGGCCGACGGTCACATCCGGATAGCGGTTGCGCCAGGTCAGCGCCCGGTTCTTTTCCGCCGCGGCGATGCGCGCCGCATCGGCAGCCAGGCGCGGGCTGCGCTCGACCAGCCGCGCCTCGAGCGCCGCGGCGTCGAGTTGGGCCAGAGGCGGCAGGTTGCGCAGGCGTTCGGGCGGCCGCAGCGTCGCGCCGGCCAGCCCGCCCATCAGGCTGCGCATGCGCGCGCTCGACTGTTGGCTCTCGCCCTCCAGCATGGCCAGCTCTGCGCTCAGCGCAGTACGCTCGGTCTGGGCGCGGATCACGTCCTGCTGCGCGGCCAGGCCGCCGGCATAACGGGCCTGGGCGATCTGCTCGATCTGGCCCAGCAGTTCCAGATTTTCCCGACCCAGGCGCAGGCTGGCCTGGTGCAGGTAGTGCTCGGCATAGACCTGCTTGATCTGCCAGGCGAGCTCGGCCCAGCCGACGGCAAGCTGGCCGCGCGCCGCGTCGGCGCCGGCCGCGGCGATCGCCCGTCGCAGGTCGCGCTTGCCGAACCACGGCAGGGTCTGCGACAGCGTGTAGCGCGTGCTGCCGACGCGCGCCGGCAGCAGGTTGGGACCGCTGGCGGGGGTGAGGAAGTCGCGCAGTTCGACGCCGAACATCGGATCGGGCAGCGCCGCGGCCGGCGCCACGCGCGCCTCGGCCGCCTCCGCCTCGTGACGCAACGCGGCGTATTCGGGGTGGCGTTCGCGGGCGAAAGCCAGCAGGCTCTCGACGTTGCCGCCGATTGCCACGCTTTCGCTCGCCGACGCCGCCCCGCCGGCGACGGCCAGAGCCGTCGCCAGCAGCAGGGGCAGGG